>CAVOEZ010000238.1:0-6604 GCA_963694355.1 Latescibacteria bacterium UBA2968
TGGCGAGATTCTTTCTGCCAAGTATGAGTCCAAGCGAAACTCGTACTTGGCCTTCCAGTTTGAAACACCCGATGGCGACGATGCGTATTATAACCCTGAGGGGAAGTCTTTGAGAGGGCTGTTCCTCAAATCACCTCTGAATTATCGCCGAATCAGTTCGGGCTACTCTAACAGGAGGTACCACCCGATACTCAAGAAGCGGATTCCGCATCACGGGATCGATTATGCGGCCAGCTACAATACCCCTGTCTGGGCAACAGCAAGTGGGAAAGTGACCTTCAGGGGCCGTAAAGGTGCCCTTGGAAACTATCTGGAAGTACAGCACAAGAACGGATACAAGACAGGTTACGGACATTTGAGCAAATTCAATAGAAATGCAAAGAAGGGATCCTATGTTAAACAGAAGCAGATCATAGGATATGTAGGTGCAACGGGTCGAGCCACAGGTCCACATCTCCACTACAATTTTTTTGCAAAAAAAGGCAGCAAATACAGACTTGTGAACCCTGCCCGAGTCCTTCTCAGACCGACTGGCAAGCCCGTTCCGGATGCGCTGCGGGACGACTTCGAATATAAACGCGACAGACTCTGGGCGTTGCTGGAACAGGATTCGGGATCAAATGTTACCGCCACACTGAGCACTGAATTTGATGCTCCCCTCCCACCCTATCTTATGGGTGCCACCCGCTGAATTCCGTTTGGCCGTCTTGGGAACTCAAAACCAGGGAAAATCTACCGTGCAAGACGACCAGAATGCCTTTCTGGGGCAAATCGAGGACCTTTCAGAAAAAGACGGACGCTACAAGAGTACCGCCTACCTGTTTGTCTACGCCGCACTCGAATACCTGGTCAGAAAACTCAATAGAGACCACAGTGGGACGCCCGACGGACGACACGTAACGGGACAGGAGCTTTCTCTTGGTATCGCTGATTATGCGCGTGAACAATTTGGTCCCATGGCTCGGGCGGTATTCGATCACTGGGGTATTCACGCCACGGTTGACTTTGGGCACATTGTATACAATCTGATCGCGGCTGAACTGATGAACAAGACCGAAGAGGACAGCCTGGACGATTTTCGAGATGTCTACAACTTCGATCAGATGTTCGACCCCAAACGCATTCAGCAGTTCCCGGACAAACTGGATTTGGAACTGATGTAGCCCTTTCGTGCTTTAATAGATCACCTCACCAGCTAGAGGAACTTGCTTGAGAACAGCCTACTTCGATTGCGTCTCCGGCATCAGCGGCGACATGATTCTTGGATCTCTCGTTGATGCGGGGCTGGAACTGCCTCAACTTTCGGATGAACTCAGGAAGTTGAATCTGGATGAATTCGGCCTCACTTCGGAAACCGTCTCCAGGCACGGAATTTCCGGCACAAAGGTTACGGTTGTGTCCCGGGAGGGACACATACACAGGAACCTGTCATCTGTGCTGGATATCATCAACAGTAGCGATCTTCCGGACTATGCGAAAGAGAAGGCGGGAAAAATCTTCGAAAGGCTGGCAGAGGCTGAAGCAGACGTTCACGGCACCAGCACCGACGAGGTCCATTTTCACGAAGTAGGAGCAGTTGATGCGATCGTGGATGTTGTGGGTGCAGTAGTAGGGTTCGAGTTGCTTGGGATAGAACAGATAAGGGCATCGGTGTTACGATTCGGCCGCGGGACAACCACAGGATCGCACGGTGCCATGCCTATCCCGGTTCCTGCTGTGGTGGCGCTTTGCAGGGGGGTCCCATCTGAGCGAACAGACATTCCATTTGAACTGGTCACGCCTACAGGTGCCGCGATTCTCACGACACTTGCTTCGAATATTGGCGATCCACTGATCATCACGACGGAAAAAGTAGGATATGGAGCGGGCAGCAGAGACTTGGAGCAGGCTCCAAACCTGTTGCGCGTTGAAATTGGTGAAGTCAGCCCCACTCAGCGCAATGAACGTCTCATATTGATCGAAACCAACATCGATGACATGACACCAGAGATCTATGGATTCCTTCTTGAAGAGCTCCTCACAAATGGTGCCAAGGACGCATATCTCACGCCAATCATCATGAAAAAGGGCAGGCCCGGAATTCAGCTTAGTGCGTTGGCGGAGCCACACCTGGCCCCAAAGATGTCGAGCATCATGATTCGCGAAACCACAACTCTTGGAGTTCGGCGAACGCAGGTGGATCGCCTCGCGGTCTCTCGAACAAGTGGGACTCACCAAACCTGCTATGGGCCGGTTCGTGTGAAAATCGCCGATATCAACGGCAAGTCTCGCATCACACCAGAGTATGAAGATTGTGCGCGTATCGCCCGTGAAAAGCAGGTCCCTATTCTGGATGTTTACAAGTCTATAAAGACCGATTAGCCATTCCTGGGCCTAGCTGATCAGTCCAGTCCATCCATCCCTTCCAGTGCCTGCAGCAGTTCCTCCAGTGTCACGATCTCTCCCTCAGCACCTGCTTCCTCCAAACCTGTCGCGGACCCGGATTCCTTTATTCCAAAAACCATCGTCTCGAATTCGTGGAGGAATTCAAGACAATGCCACGACCCGGTTTTCTCAAAATCTTCCGTGCAAAGTTCACGAGGTATGGGGCACCCGTCATAAAGTTTCCGGGGACACGGTCGTCGTTTTTTAGCCATCTTCAACTCTCATTTCTCAAAGAATTTTCAAATATTGTTTTACCTCGTATTCGGTGACCTGCGCACGGTAGTTAGCCCATTCTATTTTCTTGTTTTTCAGGAATTTCTGCAGAACCTGGTCCCCCAATGCACCGCGAAGAAGCTGGCTCCCCTCGGCACATTCGATCGCCTGAGACAAATCTTGCGGAAGCATCTCGATACCTGCAGCCATCCGTTCCTCGGAGGAAAGATCGGATACGTTCTGCTCGGTTGGCGGAGGAAGATCATATCCCTTTTCAATACCATCGAGACCGGCAGCAAGCATCACAGAGAAGGCCAGATACGGATTACATGCCGGATCCGGAGATCGGTATTCAACACGAACCGCCTGCTCCTTTCCAGGCCTATAGGCCGGAACTCTTACAAGGTCCGACCGATTAACCATCGCCCAGGATGCGAAAAGAGGCGCTTCGTAACCAGGAACCAACCGCTTGTAGGAGTTTACCCACTGGTTGGTCACAAGTGTGATCTCCCTGGCGTGTCTCAGCAGCCCAGAAATATAGCCTTTCGCAATCTTTGAAAGGTGATACCGGTCTTCGGGATCAAAGAATGCATTCCGTTCTCCCTTGAAGAGCGACATATGGGTGTGCATTCCGTTACCGTTTTCTCCGGAAATGGGTTTGGGCATAAATGTTGCCCATACCTTGTGCTTTAATGCGATCTCCTTCACAACGAGCCGGTAGGTCATCGCATTGTCAGCCGTGGTAAGCGCGTCGGCATACAGAAGATCGATTTCGTGCTGACTGGGTGCGCCTTCGTGGTGGCTCGAGGCCACTTCGATACCCATGCCCTCAAGGGAAAGAACTGTCTCCCTTCTGAGATCACTGGCGACGTCCAGTGGGGTCAAATCGAAATAGCCGCCCTCGTCCAACCCCTGAAGAGGCAGATCCGTATCTTTGAAGTAGAAATATTCCAGTTCCGGGCTCACGTAGAATGTAAATCCCAAATCCGAGGCCCTTTTCAAATTCTTCCTTAGCACCCACCTTGGATCTCCCTGGTATGGATTCCCGTTGGGTTCCATGATATCGCAGAACATCCTTGCTACAGTTTCTGTCTCCTGCGGGCGGAAGGGAAGGATCTGGAAGGTATTTGGATCCGGCAGGGCAATCATATCGCTTTCGTCGATCCGGGCGAACCCCTCCACGGATGAACCATCAAATCCGATCCCTTCATTTAGGGCTGCCTCCAGTTGTTCAACCGGAATGGCCACACTCTTCAGAAGGCCCAGAATGTCGGTGAACCAGAGTCTGATAAACTTGACCCTGTGATCCTTGGCGGCGTTCAGCACATATGGGTTGCTGCCTTCGTTCATATTTTCACTCACTCGGTTGGCTGTAACAATAGGTGACCCATGAATCATCAATGAGGAGGGAAAGTATCATCGTGATGTTTCGCGATTGTTTCAGAATGATTAAAAGTGGATGAACAGCAAAAGGAGCACAGGAAATGTCCTGTGCTCCTTTTGACAGATCTACTCGAATCGTTGGTTATTGCACTCTTTTCCAGTGATCAACAAACCGATCTGGAAAAGAGGACACCATCTGATCTCCCCGAAATTCCTCGAAGTATCCACGTTCGTGGGTAATCCTTATCGCTCCGTCAGCAAGTGTGATTTTTCCCTTTTCCGATTTCGCCTTCGGGTAAATCGTCAGCGGCGTTGCCGCAGACGACCGGTATCCCTGGCGAATCAGCAAATAGCGGCTTCTGGTAATCGCAGATGTAGAAATCTCATATTTGCTGGCTGCATAGTCAAATGTGCGAACCCCTGTATCCAGATTATTTACCAGGACATTCAAGGAAACGTGCGCCTTCCGGGAGTCGATGGGCTCCCACGAGAACACACCGGAGATGCTTGGAGAACGGAGTTCGGTTCCGTCTGGCAGCTGTCTGGATTCCAACACCCAGGTTCCCGCCAATTGATGTTGCATCTGTGCTAGCCGATCACTACACCCTGAGGCACATCCCAGAACGACGAGACCTATGGAAATCCATCGCTTCATTACCACCCTCCTCCGGCCAGCAAGAAAAACCAAATCGAACAAGGCAACAGCACTGTTGAGCGAATTACAGTATATTTGCGACGGTCCTGCATGTCAAGAGAAAAAGGCCCCGGAGACACGCTCCAGGGCCCTTGATGATTTTGCGATATTGGTTGCTATTGCACGGAATCTTTTAGCGCTTTTCCTGCCTTGAATCGGACGGTCTTGCTTGCAGCAATTTGAATGGTCGCACCCGTCTGGGGGTTGCGGCCAGTTCGTGCCGCTCGACTGCCTACGGAGAAGGTTCCGAACCCGGAAATGGAAACACGTTCTCCCTTCTTTAGCGCGCTGGCTATTTCTCCCAACACTGCATCTAGCGCTGCGCCGGCTGCGGTTTTTGTAGTATCGGCTTTATCAGCGATTAGATCTACCAAATCTGCCTTATTCGGCATTGTCTCACCCCCTTTCAAAGTCGACTAAATATAGGTCCGAATCGGAGGGTTTGTCAAGAAGGGCTCCCAATACTTGCCCGTATCAATACCAACTTTCTCCTTGAATATAAACGGGTTATATCCTATATTTTTTCTTCTCGCAAACGTTCGGTCAGTCCTAAAAACGCCATATCTGGAAAAACTTCCATGTCCGTCCGATCGCTAACTCAGAATGCCTTGCTCACCGCCCTGGTCGCAGTCGCCACGCTCACACTCCGCATTCCCATGCCGGCAACACAGGGGTACCTCAATCTGGGCGACGCCGGCATATTTGTAGCAGCATTGATCTTTGGACCCAGAACCGGAGCAATCGCCGGCGGAATCGGTTCCGCAATGGCTGACCTGATCGGTGGATATCCTCACTGGGCACCCTTCACGCTCCTGATTAAGGGTTTCGAGGGTTATTTGGTTGGCATCGTCTTCCAGTCGTTCCTCACCTACAGGTGGCAGGCCTTGTGGACCATTTTCGCCGCCGGTATTGGTGGGGTGTGGATGGCAACAGGTTACTTCGTTACAGAAACATTCATGTACGGCTGGCAACCGGCTCTGGCGGCCTTGACCGGGAATCTTCTTCAGGCATTGGGTAGTCTTTTGATTGGCGTCCCGGTTGCATCTGGCCTCATCCGGACAGGACTTGGCAAACTTCGAGAAAAAAAATAAGGCGCAGGAGATAATCCGCTGCGCCTTGCTTTCCAACTTGTGACCCGATCGATTCTTCAACAAGCCAAACGGGCCTTTCCGCTACCGTTCATCTGCAATGCCGCCCGAACATCTGAAGCCGTTTCTGCACCCAGGATCTTCTCTCTCACCGTAGCCATTCTCAGCAAACGGGCAATTTCTGCAACTGTCTTGAGATAGTTGTCCGCGTGAGTATAGGGCCAGGCCACCAGTATCAAGATGTTAACCTGCTCCTTCTCGCCCCATTCGGTCTCCCCCCACTCGATGCCTTTTTCGGAGACACCCAAACAAATAACGGGTTCCTTGACCTTTTCATCCCGGTAATGAGGAAGAGCGACTCCTTCGCCTACCCCGCTTCCAAATCTGGATTCCTTCTGAAACACGGCTGAGAGAAACTTGCGAAAATCCGGTATCTCAGCAGAATTCTCGACGAGGGCAGCCAACTCGCGCAAACCCTCAGCTTTATTCCTTGCGGTCATATTCAGCAGGATGCGATCTTCTGTGAGATAACGCAAGACCATATCCGACATAACGCCTCCCTCTCCCCCGAGAAGATGCCCTATGCGGACTCCAGCAATGGCTCCAGCTGGGTACGACGCCTGGGGTGTCTCAGTCGTCTGAGTGCCTTTTCTTTGATCTGGCGAACTCGCTCTCTGGTAAGACTGAACCTTGCTCCGATCTCTTCAAGCGTCATAGATTCCTCGTCACCAAGCCCAAAATACAGTCGCAGAACTTCCGACTCTCGGTCGTCAAGCGTGTCCAGCACCATTTTCACCTGGTC
>CAVOEZ010000239.1:0-6594 GCA_963694355.1 Latescibacteria bacterium UBA2968
ATCCTCATCGACATGGGAGCCCATCAGAAAGTCGCCCCCGAGAACCTTCATCATTACCACCGGTCGTCCGGACGGCAGATCCACAAGTGTGGAGACGGGAACGAGACCGGAACCTGCCGGGGAACTCCCGTTGCAGGCTGCGAACAGTCCTCCAGCCACCAGCACAACAAGTACGACTTCCCCCAAACCCACACGCATACTTTACACCTCCGAAAACTCGAGTTTTGTCTTGAAATATGTCGGATTATATTAAGCCCTAACCATCGGAAACACAACAGACAGATCATCTCCAATCGAAAGTGAGCCGGAATATGAGTCCACGATCGTTCGAACAGGAATGGACGGAGAAGGTTAACAAGGTCAGATCCTCCAAATACTGGAAACAGGTGTCTGCGCCTCCCGCGGGCAGAATCGAAACAGGTGACACCCGGAAACGGCGGAGCGAAATTGAGATAGACTCAGCGTGGTTGCTTGTCGCCGCTGAAACCCTGTCAACTGATGGGCCGGCCGCAATCGGCATCAGGGATTTGCAGGGAATTCTTCGCTCCCGATTCGGCATCCGCCTGAAATCCGCATCCGACCCGAACTCCCCACAGCTCCGATTCGAACTACGCCAACACTCGAGTCCTTCCCGCTGGGACTGCACTTTTCGACTCAGTGTCACCCGGGAGGCTGTCACCGTCCGGGCTTCCTCTGAGCAAGCGCTTCTGCGTGCCAGCCTCTATCTCACCAATTACTGGAGTCTCCGGAGAGGTCTTTATCTCGCCAAAGGGAACCGCACAATAAAACCGGCCATCCCCTTTCACATCGGGGCAGACCTCTGGGGCGGATTCTGTACCACACCAGCGTGGGTTCACGGCAGAGAGTCCGACACCAATTTTCTTGAACTCGCCCGAATGGGCATCAACGCAGTCCCCATCATGGCCGTCCTCGATGACTATCTGAACCCTGACCCAAAGGGACCCTTCAGGAGTCTCGCCAATCCGCAGTCGAAGCGAAACCGGAAACGCCTGGGTGCGCTGGCGAAACAGGCAAGCAAATATGGCATCCGGATTCTCCTGATGGGATACAATCCCAAGCTCGAGCCGAATCATCTTGTCTTCAAGACCCATCCCGAAGCCGCCGGCGCATTGCAGAGTGGAGGTGTATTCCGAACGCTGTGCTCCAGCGACAAGGAGACGCGGAAATACATTGTATCGGAATGGGCATCGCTCTTTCGGGAAATCCCCGAACTCGGCGGGGTCATCGCCATCACAGGAGGTGAAGGCTTCTACCATTGCTTCATGCGCAGTAAGGATTCTGAACACGCGTGTCCTCGTTGTAGTCGCCGCAATCCTTCCAGGGTGGTCGCCGAACTCGTCAATGACATCGCCCGAGGAATTCGCTCGGAAGTTCCGGAGGCCCGCCTCCTCACCTGGCCCTATTCCGCCGGACACTGGTCGGGAGATCGCGATCAGGTGGACTATATCTCCTATCTTGATCCGGAACACGTCATCTTCCAAACGGAAATCGACAAAGACTCGGTCCACTGGAGATCGGCCGGCTATGCGAAGGACATCTGGGACTACTCCATCAGCCACACCAGCATCAGCGACCGGTGCCGGCACCAGCGCCGTCTCTGCAAAGAACGAAATTTGAAATTCAGCGTCAAAACCGAATCCAACAACTCCATCGAATGCCTGAACGTCCCATACCTCCCCGTCCTGGAAAATCAAAAAGGCCTCTGGCAAAATGCCAAAAGCCTCAAACCCTTCTCCATTCATTCCCGGTGGCTCTTCGACGGATCCTGCAAGGGACCATCAGAGGAAATGGGTTACTGGATGATCTGGGGAAATGGAACAGAATTCGAAGATGCCGACAGCACGCTCTCTGCCATCGCCCAAAGGGACTTCGGAACCAAGGCCGCCCCCATTGTCCGCCGAGCGTGGAAGGCCTTCTCGGAAGGGATGCGTCACCATCCCCAACTGGACTATTATCGCGGCACCTACTTCATTGGACCTGCGCAGCCGCTTGTCCTGAACCCCGACGCGCGCGCCGCCAACCTCGACCCGGCATTCTTCGGACAGTTTTACTGGCACTGGGAGAACTCTGTCACCGGAGACGAAACCATCCTCGTTACCGGTCAGCCGCTCTTCTTTTCCAAACCGAACTTCCGTGCCATCGCCCGTCGCGGTCCAGACCGGAATCGTGATGTCGCACTCGATGAACTGAAGGAAATGGCACGGCTCTGGGAAAAGGGAGTACGAGAACTCGAGAAAGCGCGCCAGCACGTCCCTGCGTCCTACCGCACTCGGTTCAACCGAGAATTCGTACTCTGCCAGCACCTGGCCTATACCTGGCGCAGCGGCGCCAATGTCGAAGAATTCCTGCGACTCCGTGATATCATCAAAGAATTCAGCGGGAGATCGTGGGTTCGCAGCGGTCACGTACGCGAAAACATGAGAGATCTCAAGAGGATGGAGGTCATCGCCCAAGAGGAACTGGCCATCGCCAAAAAAGACCTCGCACTTGTAAGCAAAACGGACTTCCTCGACCTCGGTCTCCGCCTCGACATGGGAACCGCCTCAACACCCACCATCCTCAAAGCAAAAATCGACCAGGTCACGAACCTGCTCGAACACGAGCTACCTGCGTGGAGGGAGGAGTTACTGAATTGGTAATTTCGGAGAAAGTAAGGTAAGAGTGATGATTTCACACGAATAGGCCGAGGTGCCATGCCAGCGGAATCACCTGCCGTGCGCCTGAGTGTCCCCCGGAGCGCATTGCGCGTAGGGGGATGTATCGAAGGCTCACTCTTGGTGATCAATCAGAATAGTCGTCCAAAGTTATTGTGGTCGCCAATAACGAACCCAGGTACTATTGCCAGCGGAATCGCCCGCCGTGCGCCTGAGTGCCCTCCTCAGCGGACTCTTGCGGAGGAGGGTGTATCGAAGGCTCACCCCTGGAGTGAAAGTAACCTAATACCCAAACGGGTGAATACTCTTCTCGATCACTTCGATCCCGAATCCCGGTGCATCATTGGGGACCAGCCAGCCATCTTCTGGGACCGCTCTTCCAGTCGGTGCGGCCTCCGCCAGGGGGACCCCGGGTGGCGACCCCACGAAGAATTCAGCCCAGGGAGAATTTGAAGTCGCCGCGGTGAAGTGTTGACCATAAGGAATATTGCCGCCCCCATGTAGCATCACCTGCAGCCCTGCGCCGTCCGCCATATGCGCGATCTTGATGCACTCGCTCAGTCCGCCGACCCACATAATATCCGGCTGCAGGATATCCAGCGATCCATCTTTGATCAGCCGCATATATGGGAATCGGGAGTACAGGTGCTCACCGGATGCCAGAGAGGTCCAGTTCACCGCATCACGCACCGCGCGATGGCCGTCGATATCTTCCGGAATCAGGAACTCCTCTATCCACTTCAGCTTGTAGGGTTTCAGTCTGTTCGCCAATCGAATCGTATAATCCACATCAAAGGCCATGTAGCAGTCCAGCATGATCTCTACATCATCACCCACCTGTTCGCGTGTCTTTGCAATTATTCGCTCATTCTCATCGATCCCCTTCAACCCGTCGGCAGGGCCGTAGGGACACGCCAGCTTCACCGCCTCGAACCCGATCTCTGTGAACCAATCCGTATCATTCCCGGTCGCGTAACAGAAAGTCCGGTCCTTCACGGGCCCGCCCATCAACTCATACACCGGCTTCTCCTGCAATTTCCCTACCAGATCCCACAGGGCCAGATCCACACCGCTTATCGCGCAGGATGCCAGACCTGAACTGCCATACGGCTTCGACATTCGGAACATCATATCCCAGCATTTCTCGATCGCAAAGCAGCTCTCCCCTTCCAGCATCGGACCGAAATGATCGTCGATGATCGCTGCCACCGGTCTCCCGAAACTCGTCTGCCCAATGCCGTAGGTACCATCTTCGGCGATCGCCTGAACGAACACAGCCTTCCACTTGGGCTGCCAGAGCGAACGGTGTCGCTTGTATGCAGGAAATTTCGACATAGGATTGGCGACTTCAGCGTCCACACCCCAATTGTCCCGTCTCGGCTTAGCATTGGACTCCGACTTCGGCAGTTCCAGCTCAACCGCTCGAATGCTTTTTATTTTCACGACGCACTCCCTTTTTGGCAGCCTTCAACGCTTTTTCACACGCAACACACAGTGTAAAAACGTGTCCTTGAAAATCCTGAACCACGCCAAACTTTTTCCCGCACACGCGGCAGAGAATCGGTGTCTTCACAACCAGTCGCCTCCCGCCCCGCTCTTGTGCATACCAACGTCTCCACGGGTCATCACGACTCCAGCACCATCCTGAGCAATGCCATCCGGATATAGAGCCCATTGTGCGCCTGCCTGAAATACGCGGCCCTGGGATCGCCATCCACCTCCGGAACGATCTCATCAATCCGGGGCAATGGGTGGAGCACCCTGCCGGTCTCGGGGAGGGCATCCATAATATTTTGGTCCACGATATACTTGCCTCTGGCCGATTCGTAGTCTGCCGTTCGGTCCCCGAATCGCTCTTTCTGAATCCGTGTCTGGTAAATGATATCCGACTGCTGGGCCACCTCGTTCAGATCTTCCTTTTCTTCGAAATGTACGCCATGCCGCGTCAGATACTCCTTGATGTCCTCCTTCATCTTGACCACAGCCGGTGCCACGAAAAAAAGCTTCACATCATCATATCTGGCGAGCAGATATGCCAGCGAACGAACCGTCCTCCCATTGGCCAGATCACCCACCATCGCAACTGTGATCCCGTCCAGGCGCCCGATCTCCTTCTGAATCGTATACACATCCAGGAGGGCCTGGGTGGGGTGCTGTCCGGGACCGTCACCCGCGTTAAGAATCGGGACCGCCGCCACATCGGCCGCCCGCCTTGCCGCGCCGCTCTCGAAATGCCGCAGCACGATCACGTCGGCATACCCCTCCACAATGCGGATCGTATCCTCCAGCGTCTCCCCCTTGGCAGCCGAGGAGAACTCGCGTGCAGACTCTGTGGTCACCACACTTCCACCCAAACGGATCATCGCGGACTCGAAGGAGAGACGTGTCCGTGTACTCGGTTCGTAGAACAGCGTCGCCATGATTCGCCGGTTGAGAATGCTGGAGCCATATCGGCTCACCACCTCTTCCATCTCCTTGGTCACGGAAAAAATCTCACCCATCAGCTCCCGGTCAAACTGCTGGGAATCAATCACATGGAACATTCGATCCATATTCTGGCTCTCCCTCGATCACAAAAAAAGCGCCCCCCTGGAAGGGGAGCGCTGGCCACTCGGCAACTTGATTTTTCTGCACAAAGTGTCTCATTTGAATGGGAATATAGTCGGCCTCAAAAGGTTACGCAAGCACAAAATCGGGGAATCCCGATTCCCAGAAAAGGAGTTGACTCATGAACACATTCCTATATATTAACCTCACAATTCAAAACCGGTACACGTAACTGGCGAACATTGTGGAATAAACCACAGGGGAGCGTGCAACTGGCGGAACAAGTCGATCGCCTGGGCTGAATTTTCATACGCGTCCGGGTTTTTTTTTATTCTCAATTCTCCTCCTGGATCCCGGGCAGGTTGAAAAACCCGCAAACACGGAGGAGTTATAAATGGCACAGGTCACGCCTCTAGAATCCGACATGACCCACACATCCGCTTCACCCCTCGCTGGATACCTCGCCGACACAACCTCTCTGGGCAAAATCCCGGATCCGGGATTCATTGCATATCTGGCATCTCTGGAGCAGATCAATAAAGTCTCCCCCGAGGTCGTCAGGGCGATCATCGCTGAACTTGCTGACCAGCGCCAGAACCTGAAAATGATCGCCAGCGAAAACTACTGCTCGCTCGCCGTGCAGTTGGCGCAGGGCAACCTCTTTACCGACAAATACGCAGAGGGCATTCCACTCAGGCGGTTCTACGCCGGCTGTGACAATGTGGACACCGTGGAAACGCTCGCGGTCACCCTGGCGCGCTCCCTCTTCAATGCGGATCACGCCTACGTGCAGCCGCATTCCGGCGCAGATGCCAACCTCGTCGCGTACTGGTCCATCCTGTCCGACCGGATCCAGGTCCCCCTGATGGAAAACCTGGGGCAAACCGACCCTGCGGCACTGTCCGATGAAGACTGGGCGAACGTCAGGGCGCAGCTTGGGAACCAGCGTCTGCTCGGTCTGAACTACTACTCCGGCGGTCATCTTACGCACGGATACCGGCACAATGTGTCGGCCCGAATGTTCGACTGCCAGTCCTACAACGTCAACAGAGATTCCAAACTCCTGGATTACGACGAGATCCGGGCTCAGGCCAAAGCGTTCAAACCGCTTATCCTCCTGGCCGGATACAGCGCCTACCCCAGAAAAATCAACTTCCGGATCTTCAAAGAAATTGCAGATGAGGTCGGCGCCGTCCTGATGGTCGACATGGCCCACTTTGCGGGGCTCGTCGCGGGTAAAGTCTTCACGGACGATTATGACCCGGTCGCCCACGCCGACATCGTCACCACCACCACACACAAAACGCTGCGCGGTCCCCGAGGCGGAATGGTCCTCTGCAAAGCTGAATTGGCCGAACAAGTCGACAAAGGA
>CAVOEZ010000240.1:0-6583 GCA_963694355.1 Latescibacteria bacterium UBA2968
CGAGTTGTTGACCGGAACTGCGGACACTGGGAGAGCAGGTCGGTCGAACGTGAACAACCGGCTCCTACGTTCAGTCCGTCTCGAAAGATCGTGAAGCGTGAAGGGGTTGCCAGGGAGCATATTGCCATGGCCTTCGCTGCGCCCTGTGATTCCGACGACTGGGCTGCCACGGCCGATCTGCTGGCCTATTATCTTGGAGCGCCAAGCAACAGTCGATTGTTCTGGTCCGTCATTCAGAAGGGATTGGCAGACGAGGCAACGGCGGACTTCTATGGTTTCAGCGATACCGGTCTATTTTATATTTATGCCTCGGTGGACCCGGCGAATGTAACCGAAGTTATGGAGATTATTCAGACAGAACTGAATGGACTCAAAGAAGAGATCGACTCCGATGCGCTCGAACGCGCCCGTACAAAGATGGCGACTGCTCTGGTCAC
The DNA here is from genome assembly GCA_963694355.1 of Latescibacteria bacterium UBA2968. Classification (GTDB taxonomy): domain Bacteria; phylum Latescibacterota; class UBA2968; order UBA2968. Next base: position 438 of record CAVOEZ010000240.1, read on the forward strand.
GAGTGGCGAAAACGGACTCAGTCGTTTTTCGCAGATCGTCAATCGCATCAGTACCGGAACACCGTTAATGTCGCTCGAAGAGGAGCTTGCAGAGATCGATCGTGTGACCCCGGATCGGATCGCTGGCTATCTCGATGCCTATCCTCTGGATGGCGATGCCTCGCTGGTTGCACTGGGTCCCATGGAGACCCTTTAGATATTTGGTATTTCTGGATTGGGTATGACAGATGAAGATCGACGGTAAGACCAATAGACCGGTGCGGCTGTTCAAGTCGTATCGGTTTATTGATTTGGAAGGAACTTGCCTGTTGAGCGGATCAGACCTCTGGATAGTTTGAAAGCACTTCCTCAGTCGTTCTGGTCGATGAGAAAAAGCCGAGTGTTTTCAATAGTACCTCGTCCACTATGGCATCCGGACACGACGCACCACAAGTGAGGGCAATCTCCAGCGGCCTTTTGTCTGGCAGCCAGTTTTCTGAACTTGCCACCTGCCTGCTATTTAAATCAAAGTGGCGAATCAGGGTTTCAGAGACAATCTCCCCGGCATCACGAATGAAATAAGTGGGCATATTTTCCTGGCACAACTCAACAATATGTGAGGTGTTGGAGGAGTTGTACCCACCCACCACGAGGACGAGATCCGCCCTTCGTTCGATGAGGGCATACGTCGCGTTTTGATTCTCGTTCGTTGCATAACACAATGTGTCCGAGGTGTCGGCGAAGTGGTTGTGCAATTCGGACTCCCCGTGCACATCCACCACAGCCTGACGAAGTACTCGGGTGATCTCTCGGGTTTCCGATGCCAGCATGGTGGTCTGATTGACCACTCCGATGTTCTGCAGATGGACCTGAGGATCGAATCCTTCCGAGCATTTATGCCCGAAAATTTGGTGAAACTCGGATTCGGGCCTGGCTCCGCGAATGATATCGGCAAGCGCATGGGCCTCGGCGAGATCCAGTACGATAACGGTGGGGGCGGCTTGCACACTGTGGGAGAATGTCGCACGCGTTTCTTCGTGGGTGGCTTTGCCGTGGACCACGACGGTGTGGCCTGCAGCCCCGAGTTCGGCGCTCCGGTTCCAAACTTTCTCCACGAAAGGACAGGTGGTGTTGTAGGTGTAAGGGTCTATTCCTCGTGTGGATAGCTCATCCTGAATCTCGAGTGTCGTGCCAAACGCTGGCACCACAACGATGTCCTCGCGCGAGAGACTGTCCCACGACACCAGCTGCTCTCCCGTGGGCGTAAATATGAACTCGACTCCCCGTTCTAACAGGTCTGAGTTCACGTTTGGATTGTGGATCATTTCACTCAAGAGGAAGATGCGGCGATCGGGATGCTTGCTCAGTGTGTCATAGGCGATTTCAATAGCATTCTCGACACCAAAGCAAAAACCGAAATGGCGAGCAAGGTAAAAGCGGACAGGTCCAAAATCGAGGGTTGAGGGTGACAGGTCGCGTTTCTTCTGATCAAGGACCTGTCGGGCCTTCTTGACTCTGGAGATGATGGAGCTTTTGTAGAAGTGCGGAATGTTGAATTGACGCGCCATTATTTTATCCCGAACTGCCGAATCCGCCACGACTCGCTGCACTCATCTCGGATACCTCTGCCCAATCGACCTGAGCGATTTTTACGAATATTCCCTGCGCGAGACGCTCTCCTCTTTGAACCTCAACAGGTTGATCTTTCAGATTATAGACCTGTATCATGATCTCATCATTTTCGCCCCTGTAGTCCTGATCTATGATGCCCACAGAATTGGGAAGCATCAGTCCTTTCTTCATTGGAAGACTGCTTCGCGAAGCGATCATCAGCATGTATCCCTGCGGCACCGCTACGATTACATTCGCCGGTATCAGCCGGATCTCTCCTGGAGGAACAGTGACAGATTCCCTGCACAGCAGATCGAATCCTACAGACCCTCGTGTCTCGTGTCTCGGCAGGGGCAATGAGGCGTCCACCCGTTTCACCTGAATCTGCATCGGCGATTCAGACACCTCAGGACCCCTCAAATGGTAAGGGGATGGCGAGTCCTGTTTCGATTGAGTGGTAAGCGGCAAGCGCGATTTCTGTTGCCGCCCGGCCGTCTGCAGGCCCCACAGGAGGATCCTCGCTTCTCAGGACAGCTTCTGCAAACGCCCTGATTTCCTGAGTCACCGGGTCTTCATTTCCTGACAGGGCCGAGGCCGGTATGGCTGTTTCCTCACCGTCGTGACGTTTGTACTTCAGCCCTCCTTCGGCGCCCCAGAAGGACGGGAAAGAAATGGTGCCTTCTGTACAGTCCAACCTGCCTCCGTAACCTCCTGAGGCACTGGCCATGCTGGAATGCAGCATCCCGACGGATCCGTTTTCGAATTTCAATGATACGAGCGCTATATCCGGAAAGTCGGCGTCTTGCTGCACATAGGTTCCTCCTACGGCGTAAACCTGTTTCACCTCGCCCATCACGAATCGCATGAAATCGATCTCGTGGGCATTGACCTCCATCAGATTTCCTCCGCTCTTGCTCCGCGACATCCGCCACTCCGCCGTCCAGACACCACCCCATCCGCCACCCAGTCGATGAACGGAGAGACAGGTTGGAGTTCCCAACTCGCCACTTGTTGCAAGGTCACGGATCTTCCGGTGAACAGGGTGATAGCGACAAACCAGTCCTACTCCCATGCGGATACCGTGTGACACGGCGGCTTCGATCATGCGGTCGCAGCCGGACAGGGAGGGAGAGAGTGGTTTTTCAGAAAAGACGTGCACTCCCGCCTCAGCTGCAGCAATAGCGGGTTCCTCGTGAAGGAATCCGGGGGTGGCTATCAGAACCGCGTTGAGATCCTCTCGCTGCAGCATTTTTCGATAGTCAGATTCGAAATCGCAGCTACAATCTCTGGCAAGCTGCTTCCCCTTCTTCTCATCTATATCGCTCGCACAGACTACCGATACACATTCGACGGATTGGGCCCCACGGGCAAGGCTCGCACCCATATTTCCGCATCCAATGACGCCGATACCCAATGAATTCATTTTTCCTCCGCTTAAAAAGGTGAAACAATTTCGAAACTCCGGTAAGTTTAACGGAGCGGGACGACACTGTCAACCCATTTCATCCCCAGGTTTATCGAGTCGTCTAGATGTGCGATCTGGCTCCCTTCGGTATCGCGATACAGCTTGACTTCAGGGGGTTTCTTCGTAATCATGGGCGCAGTTGTTGTTGACTCGACAAGTGGGAAACAGGAGGCTAATTATGGCTTGCGTACTAATAATTGACGATGAGGAGATGGTTCGCCAAACGTTGAGACTTTCTCTGGAGCTTTCCGGATTCGATGTCCTGGAAGCCGAGGATGGCGATCAAGGTGTCAGGATTTATGAAGAATCGCAGCCCGACCTGGTGGTTGCAGACATTAAGCTACCGGGGAAAGACGGACTGGAGGTCATCAGGGAACTCAACGAAAAGTTCAGTGATGTTAAAGTTATTGCCATTACCGGCTTCGAACCCGATGCGCTGGAGACCGCAACAGGTCTTGGTGCGGTCAAGACGTTCACGAAACCATTGCACATCAAAGAGTTCGTCGAGGCAGTGCAGGAAGCGTTGGGAGAATAACAGGGGAGGTCGGGCCAGTTGGCGATCGAGAGAGATCTTGAGAAAAAAATACTTCGCCATCTTCTACCATTGCCGAAGCAGATTTCGTTTGAGGATCTGGTCGGTTTTGATGCAGAAGAAGTGGCGGTTGTGCTCCGGGAGGGGGCAGGGGCAATCGAGGTTGAAGCCGCTCGCATACTTCGCGAAAAGCTCCTGCTAGGTAACCGGGAAGAAACTGGGCAATGTCCCTTCGAGATCCACCTGGGAGTTGGGAATCCGCAGTTCGAGCAGGCCCTCCAGGATCTGGGCAGGGTGCCCAACAGCGACCAGGCTTATCTGATACGCCCTTCAGGAGACAGTCGGATTTGTTTGACGGCCAATTCGGAACCCGGTGTGCTCTATGCCGTCAGAACATTTGTCCAGATGCTGGGTGCGGTAGCGTCTGAAAAGGAGATCTCAGTTCCGCTGGCCAGTGTTACGGATTGGCCGGACATGGATGAAAGAGGCATGTGGAACTTCCCGGACCCCCCAGCCTGGATCTCCTGGATGTCGTCCCTGAAACTGAACTATGGGAAGATGGCTTCCACAGAACTGGAACCGGTGGTGAAGGGTAAGCCGAACCGAGCTAGAATCGATCATGAATTGATGTTTTCAGCCCGCCTCAACGCCTTCAATTATCTTCCGTACATCCTGCACCTAAATTTCCTTCACGATTGCGACCTTTTCAAGACCTGCCCCGAGTTGGCCGGTGTAGGAGATGGTGCCCTTACCGGGCGGTATTTTGCGCACAAAACAGGAAATCAGCACCGCGCCCCCTGCGCATCGAATCCATTACTGGCCGAAATTCTGGCAGAGTGGATGGCGGATATCGCAAGACAGGGCGCTCGCGAAGTCAGCTGTTGGCTAAGCGAGCGACCAGGGCAATGTGAATGCGTCAGTTGCACATCAGTTGGGCAATTCGTACTTGAGGCACGTGCATTTGTAGAAGCCTGGGGAAAGGTCCGCGAGTCCTACCCAGAATTACAGATTCGAATCTTCATGTCTACGACCACAACTGTTCGAAATTACCGTATCCTCGCCGAGCTGCCCGACGAGGTCAAACTCGAGCGCGCGTGTGCCACCGGTCTGGAGCGGGTTTTGAATATCCCGCGAGACCTTATGTCGAATCCGCTTTTCGATCATTATGTAAACAGGGGCAGGTGGATTGCAAGTTACGACGTTCCGGTGGGAGCAAATGGCAGTGTTGACACGCCGGAGTTCAAGGTGCCTCACCGCTCGGCGGATCGCATCAAGGACTATGTACAACAACTGACAGGGCGAGGCTACAGCGGCGCCTACGGGATGATGGCCTGGGCGACTCAGGGTATGGAACTCTGCGGCTTCAACGTGTCCGCCCTGGCAGAATGGTCCTGGAACTCCCAGGGCAGATCGACCAGGGAATTCGCGGAAGCCTGGGCTACACGAGAGGGGTATGAAGAGGTTGAGGCCATCGGTGAATGGGCCGAGTTGATGGGGCCCGTGGAGTTCGATGTCTATGATTCTGAATTTCCCGTTTGCTATTCTCAGGGTCTTGCCGCGAAGATGGTGCTGGAGAAACAGAGACCGTATCTGGGTGAAGGGATGTTTCGATACTATAGCAGCCCGCAAGCCTTTGAAGAGAAGAAGGTCGTCTGCAACAGGGCACTGCAGATTTCAACCGGCATAAAGGATGACAGTTTTTCAAACGAAACTCTGGTGATCAGATCCTATATTGAACTTGCCAGAACCATCTATCGGATAGCCGAGCACGTTGCCACCGGCAAGTTGGACAATTTGGCGGACCAGGAATGCTTGGCCGAATTTCTTCTGGAACTGGAAACTGCAGGTCTTGATAATTCAGATGCGATTCGAAACTGGCGGAAGGGACTTGGGCCGGAGCCCTGGCATCATCGTGTACACGACGCGATTTCAGCTACAAAGGACACTGTGGAGACGATCTCGTCATTTATCAGGAATCGGTACATGTATTGATTTTCGGCCATGTGAATCCGGTTACTACCGATCCTAAGGATTTGATATGCCCACAATTAAGCATTCGCAATTGAGAACCACTGGTTACTTGATATTCGAAGCGGCAGGATTGCCCGGCGAACAGGCCAGGATCGTGTCTGACCATCTCGTAGACGCGAATCTTACGGGACACGATTCCCACGGGGTCATCCGGATGCCAGGATATGCCCGAAGTATTGCTTCTGGAGGCATCAAACCGGCTGGAAATCACAAGATTGTCAGAGAGTCTCCAGCTTCCCTCACCATCGATGCCAACGGGGGAATTGGAATTGTGGTTGCCAATCAAGCGATGCAGATGGCGGTGGACCGGGCGAAGGAGTTCACGCTGGGTGCGGTAGCTGTCCACCGAAGTAGTCACATCGGTAGACTTGGAGATTTTCCGCCGAGGGCTGCAGAACAGGATTGCATCGGTATTCTGCTTTTGAATGGCGGCGGCCGGTTTACGGCACCCTTTGGCGGTACGGCAAGGCGATTGCCCCCGAATCCTATCGCGATCAGTGTACCTACACTCAACGGTCCGCCGTTGAT
>CAVOEZ010000241.1:0-6544 GCA_963694355.1 Latescibacteria bacterium UBA2968
TGAAAAAGGACTCAGAACATGCCGAAGCCTCACAAGAGTCGCAGACCGATTCGGGTCGGAGTCATTGGTGTTGGACGCGGGCAGAGCTTTGCCCGAGGGGCCACAGAAGTCGTGGGAATGGAACTGGTTGCGCTCTGTGATATCTGGAAGGAGAAACTGCGTCAGGTAGGCAAACAGTACGGGGTGGCGACCTACACCGACTTTGACAAATTTCTCGAACATGATATGGACGCAGTTATTCTGGCGAACTATTCTCACCAACACGCACCCTTTGCGATTAGGGCTTTAAAAGCCGGCAAACATGTCATGAGCGAAACGGCAGCCTGCAAAACAATGGCCGAAGGTGTGGCGCTCTGCAGAGCCGTGGAGTCCAGTGGGAAAATTTACATGTTCGCAGAGAACTATCCGTTTTCCGCTGCCAATCAGGAATTGCGACGGCTTTATCGGGCGGGAGAGATCGGAAGCGTCACTTACGCGGAGGGTGAATACAATCACGCCGCCGAGGAAAACTGGCGTCTGGGGATCTCGCCCGGGCTTGACCACTGGAGGAACTGGCTGCCCCCGACTTACTACTGCAGCCACGCCCTGGCGCCCCTGATGAACATCACCGACACGATGCCGCTTTCTGTCAACGCACTCTCCATAGTGGAGGAACCAACGCAATCGCCGCACCGGGTAAGAGTAGCGGACCAGGGAGGAATCATCCTCGTTCGAATGGACAATGGTGCCGTGTTTAGAATCATGGGCTTGCAGCTCAGTTCAATTCACCGCGTCAGATACGAAGTCCATGGTGAAACGGGGCTCATTGCAACTGCGGAACCAAATCACTGGGGAAATGTCCGGGTATATCATGAGGATTGGCTGCGGCAGGAAGGACAACCGAAGGACAGGACCTACACTGCGGATTGGCCGGAGCATGGGGATCTGGCGCGCCAGGCGGGACACGGCGGCGGTGATTTCTGGACCAATTTTCACTTCACTCGGGCAATCCGTACGGGCAGGCAACCTTATCTGAATGTCTATCGGGGCGTTGCCATGGCCGCCGTTGGCATCCAGGCCTGGAGATCCTGCCTCGATTCAGGCGCACCCTTACCGGTTCCGAACTTCAGAAAAAGAACCGACTGCAAACCTTTTGTAGACGATCACTGGTCACCTTATCCTGAAGACGGAGGGCCGGGTCAGCCGCCGCCCAGCCTGAGGGGGTACGTCAAACCTGGCAGCGAGGCCGTTAAGGAAGCCCGGAAACGCTGGAGACAGATGGGTTACAAGGAAAAATAAACAAGGCATCGGCACCCCTTGGTGCCAATGCCTTATACGATGCGGAGAATCCAGAACCCGCTATTTAGCCTGTTCCCGTCTCACCCTCGCAGGGATGTCGTCCTGGTAGGTCTCCTGGGACAGAATTTTCAAAGACCTGTCCTTTAGGGGTAGTTCCACCTTCACACCCCCACCTCTGTGCGATTCCCTCAGCGCCACGGCGATCTCCAGAGCGGCTAGTCCATCCCTTCCCGAACATCTGGGTGGGTGACCGTTCTCGATCGAAGAAACCAGGTCGTCCACAATTTCCAGACCCATTCCCCGTATCCTGGCTGGATATGGAAAGGGTACTTTGGCCTGAACACTTCGTCCACGCGTACCTCCCTCGACCATTCTGTAGAGTTCCGGACCCTGGGAATTCTCGCAGGACTTGAAGCGTCCTTTCTCCCCGATCACATCGATCTCCCAGTTGGCCGGCCCGCAGGGCATCCCCCTGAGGAAAGTTCTGACCCCGTTGTCGAACGCCAGGTATCCGTTGCCCATCAGATCTCCTTCTCCCTTGGCGGCCTCATCAGATTCCATTTCCCCCATGACCCATTCTACTTCCCCACAGGCCATATACCGTAAAATATCGATCAGGTGGCTCCCGTTGTGCGAAAGTCCGCACTGGCCATATCCGGTCACCTGAAGAATCTTCCCCAGTTCTCCCGCCTCGATCATCCTTCTGGCCTCGGCAAAAAACGGATTCCACCGCCGCGCGCAATTTACAGCCAGTTGGGTACCCTCCGATTCGCATACGCGTACCATTTCGTCCGCTTCGCTCAGCGAAAACGCGAGGGGTTTCTCGGCCCAGATTCCTTTCACTCCCGCTCGGGCTGCTTCGGCTACTACCTCCGGGCGAATTCGTGCCGTGGTACAGACGCTGAGGAGGTCTATCTGCTCCTTTTCCAGCATTTCCCGGTAGTCCGTATAGACGTGCGGCCCATCCAGTCCCCATCTTTCTCCGAAAATCTGTCCCTGCTCTTCGTGGATATCCGCGCCAGCCACGAGATCCACATTGGGAGCGGCTGCATAACTCGGCGCGTGGCAATAGGGCAGAAAAACGGAGCCGCCCTGTGTAATCTCGTCATCGAATGTACTCCCCATTCTCCCAAGCCCAACTACTGCCGCTCGATACTGTCGCATTGTGAGCTCCCTCGAAATGTGGTTGTTCCGAATCTTGAAACACCCAATTTACTCGCCTGATTAAGCAGCACAAGCACTAATGTCTTGCCTCCATCCCCAGTTCAAAACCTGGCGATCTTTAGCTCACGAATGGCCTTGACTTAGCGCTCGGAGGAAGATAGTTTGACGATCTCATTCCTGATACGAGGTGCATTCTGATGTCGAATACGAAGCAAGTTGTCATAACTGATTTCATCACGGATCCCGTCATCGAAATCGACACCCTGGATGGGATCGCCGATGTGCGCGCGCTCCAGGCCGTCACAGAAGAGGATTTGGAGGGTGAGATTGAATCCGCCGATGCGCTGATCGTATACCACTACATCCAACTTTCCAGGTCTACCCTGGGCAGACTTCGCAATTGTAAAGTGATCGCCCGTGGAGGTGTTGGATACGACAATGTGGACATACGCGCCGCCGCAAAACTCGGCATCCCCGTCTGCAACGTGCCGGACTACGGCACCGAAGATGTTGCCGATGCGGCAATTGGCACCTTGATTTCACTTGCCCGTGGATCGATCTTTTTGAACTCCAGACTGAGGTCAGGCAAGGGCATATGGTCACCCGCTCAGGCGGCCCCACTGCATCGAATGCGTGGAAGTGTGTGTGCCATAATTGGACTTGGCAGGATAGGCACTGCCGCGGCGCTTCGTGCGAAATCCATGGGAATGGATGTGGTTTTCTACGATCCCTACAAGCAGGATGGATATGAGAAATCCCTTGGAATCAGGAAAGCAGAATCGATCGAGGAACTGCTCGACCAGGCGTTTACACTCAGTATTCACTGTCCTCTGACGCCGGAGACCCATCACCTGATCGACGAAGACGCCATCTCTCGAATGCCGGAAGGCGCATACCTTGTAAACACGGCCCGCGGCGCCATCGTGGATACAGCTTCGATCCCTGCGGCAATAGCATCCGGGCAACTGGCAGGGGCAGGTATAGACGTCTTTGAATGGGAGGAACTGCAGGAGGACGACCCGCTGGTTGTCGCCTGGAGAGACCCGGACCACCCGGCACACCACAGGGTACTCATTACGCCGCATTCTGCCTTTTACTCTGAGGAGAGTGTGATCGACCTGAGAACAAAGGCCGCGGAAACGTGTAGAAAAGCTTTATTGGGACAACCTCCTGGAAACATTGTAAATGAATAAACCAATTTAACATTGATGAGGGGAACGTAATGCCACCCAGAAAAACGATCTTGCTATTGACGGACGGTTTCGTGGGCAATATGGGATCCGACCTGGACGTACTCTATCCGGGAAAGGTTCAACGGATGAATTTCACCCGTGAAAGACACGGGATCCGCACACTCGAAAAGTATAAACACGTAATCACTGCTGTGGGATCCGGAAAGAACGTAGACAAGCTGAATTACAGTGCACTGACATCCTTTGCGCGCGGAGGAGGCCAGGTTGTTTCATGTCTCTTCGAGTATGCGCACTACCGGAGCTTGCACTTCAGCAAGACCCACGTCATGGACCGAATTCATCCCGAAATTCGAATCGAAGCCGAATCGGATGTCACTACAGGCTTCGCCATCGGCGATACCATAAAGTGGTATGGCACTGTGACCAGCGCCCCGGATTCACTCTACTATAATCAGATGTTCCAACGGCAGCTCATGGGCGTCCAGACATCTGAAAACGTGACCGTTCTGGCATCTTCTAATCTGAACCACGGCGCTGTGATGGTTGAAGAAAAGGTCGGCGAAGGCAGGATTGTGGCAATGGATCTTGCCTCACCTGTTCGTCCGTGGTATAACTCGTGGGGCAGCACCAACAAGTATCTGTTCCTTGGAAATGTCATCAACGGCGCAGTCCGATATGGTAGACATTACCCCGACCGGCTGAAATACGACGAATTTGTGGAATTAATGTTCGACACGGCTGCCATTTACCCGGAAATCAGGGTAGAGGATGAAGGACCCTGCACGGACGGTCGACCCATTTATTCCCTGAATATAGGGGATGATACCAGGCCCACCATCTTCCTGGGAGCCGCGATTCACGGATGGGAATGGGAGAATTCATACGGTCTGCTCAGACTGGCGGAAGTCCTCTGCGAAAGCCCGATGGTAGAAAAGTTGGACACCCGAAAATTTCACTATAAGATCCTGCCCATCCAGAATCCCGGTGGGTTCGATCTCTTCACGCGACAAAATGCACGCGGAGTAGACTTGAATCGAAACTTCGACTGCAGTTGGGAAAAGTTCGAATATCCCCAGGATGTGCCCATGCCGTGGGATTACAATTACAAGGGGACAGGACCCGCCTCTGAAAGAGAAACGCAAATCGTACAGGGCATAGTAGACCGCTATCTACCTGTTTGTGTCATCGATTTTCACACCGCAGACTACATCATGCTCCTCCCGCACAAGGGAGACGAGGAATTGATTCTGGGCATACACAAAGAGATCAAGCGTCGACTGAAGGATCGATATATTGCTCAAAAACCATATGGCGGTACATACCAGCAGGTGAACATGGATCGGATTACGGATTTCGGGAGGCCCGAACCATACTGCATCTCCTACGCAGCCGAGCGTGGTGTTCCGGCCGCATTCCTGATCGAAATGTCGGGAAACCGCGACGACACACACGCACTGGTCATGAACACGGACACCATCGTAGAAATCTGTCTTGCTGCGGTCAAGCAGTGCCTCCGGCATTGATCTGCCAACGCAGTCGGCTTACCGGAGTCTGATTTGGAATACGACACAGCCCTGTTGGATCGTCTCGCCCGGAATTGGCTTGAAAGACCGTCGGGAAGGATCCCACTACTTCCTTCCGAACTGGATTTGCTTCGCGCCCGGATCGAGACCGATAGCGAAACAGGGAGAGCCTGGGCAGATACCTGCTCCCTTGCCGCAGAGTTCCTGGGTGAAGCCCCGGGACCGCTCCAACCTACTCCCATTGCAAATTACTATCACAACGACCAGGCAACCATCAACAACAATCTGTCCTCACGGTTCTGGTCTGGCTGGACGGCCTGCGCCTGGAAGGCCGTCATCGACGAGGATGAACCGGCACTGTGCCGGACATCCCGTTGCCTTGAAATAATCCTTCGAACGCATCGTGAACACCAGGGCATCCAGATCATTCCTGAGCCGGATTCCGAACCGAAACGGTTTTACTACCTCACCTCCCGTTCCTTCTATCCAGAACAGATGATCGTCCTCGTTGAGCTGATGAGAAGCGCAGGTTTCGCAGACTGCGCACTTTTGAGCGAGCTTGTAGAGCGCCTCCTTTTTCTCACAGTTTCGGCCGTCGCAGCGTGCGAACAACTACACATGGAAAAGAAGCCCTACTGGAATGGAGACAACTGCCATGGAGCCTGTCTCCTGAGCGTCGCGGCCATTCTGCCCGACCATCCGGATGCAAACTTGTGGCAGGACCTGGGTTGGCGGAACATGTCCGAATATTTCGGCGAACAGAGCGTTCTCCCGGATGGGACATTCCACGAAGCCTTCCCCTGGGCGGAAGGCTACGGACTCGAATTCCTCTATCCAGTCCTCGCAATTCTGCGCGGATCAGGCGAACTGGACATTCCCAACCTGCAGCTGAGCCCAACCAGAACGCTGAAAGATGCCATTCAGTGGCAATTGGATGTCGCCTCGCCTCTGGGGGAAATCCCCAGCATAAACGATACGAATGCTCACGAATCCATCATGGGCGGATATAGCAATCTGCCCATGATGGGGCAATGGGCAGGAATGTCGGAGGTCTGGTCGACCTTTAGAACGGACCGCTACCGATTGCCCCTTTGGTCATATGCCCACCGCCCGGATGAGTCGCCTGAGCCTGCGGCAGAAAGCCTGTTATTTCGAGACATCGGCTGGAGCGTGATCAGATCGGGTCAGGGGCCGAATGCATTCTATGCCATGTTCGACCACGGTATACACCAATCAGGACACTGTATGCCGCAGTGTCTGACATTCGATATGGTTTGTCACGCGCATCACTGGGTGGTAAACTCGGGATGTGCGCCGCACTATTGTACATACGATCAACAGAACACGTGGCACCGAACCACGAAAGCGGGCAATTGTCTCAAAATA
>CAVOEZ010000242.1:0-6540 GCA_963694355.1 Latescibacteria bacterium UBA2968
CGCTCTCTATCAATTCTCTGGGCAGCGCACCACAATTCACTTTCACAAAAGGCTTGTCCCTTCGTGAACTCCGGCTGTGAACCGCCCTGGCCACGAGCTCCTTTCCGGTTCCGCTCTCACCGTATATCATCACTGCCGATTCAGCTTCGGCGACCTTTTCGACCATGCCGAAGATTTTTTGCAGGCATCCGGAGCTCCCTACCATTTCACCAAAATTGAATCGATTCCCGATTTCCTCCCGCAAATACTGATTCTCATCGTTCAGACGTTCACGGTCTTTCCTGACCGCTCTGTGCTGAAGCACCTTTTCCACCTTGATTTTGAGGGCTTCTGGGGGAAAGGGTTTTGTGATAAAATCTGATGCGCCTTTCTGCATGGCCTCCACTGCAATCTCGATCGTTCCATATGCGGTAATGAGCATCACCTCGACATCGGCATATGCGCTGCGCACAGCTTCAAGCAGGCCGATTCCATCCATCCCATCCATCCTGTAATCGGTAATCACGAGGTCAAACCTCTGTTTCTCCAGAAATACCAGAGCATCCGCCCCGCTGGATACGCCTGTCGCTTTCAGGCTCATTTGTTCCAGCACAAGCACAATCCCGCTGCACATTGTTTCGTTGTCATCTACAACCAAGATTCGTGACAATTAGCTTCTCTCCTGTCGAGGAATACTTGTTCCGCTATGCCGATTTTTCATTAACCAAAGGAAATGTCAGGTCGAACCGGGTTCCCGAGCCAGATGAATTTCGCACCTCGATCCGTCCACCATTGGCTTCCATCGTCTTCTGAACGATGGCCAGACCCAAACCAGATCCTTTTTCGCGCGTGGTAACAAAGGGCTCGAACAAACGACTAGAAACCGATTCATCAATGCCAGGTCCTGTGTCCTCCACCGAGATTTTTCGCTCTCCGTTATCAATGGAAGCCGCTATTCGTATCTCTCCGCCATCCGGCATTGCCTGAATGCCGTTTTTTACAAGATTTATGAGTACTCGCTTCAACTGCCCTTCATCTGCCACAACAACGAAATCTGATGGAATATTCCTGTTGCAACCTACTTGCGACTGCTCCATCTCAGGAGAAAGCAAAAAAAACACTTCTCCCACAAGGTGGGAAACATTGATTGACACAGGATCGGCAATTCCCGGCCTTGCGAAGTCCAGAAATTCGGTGATCACTCGGTTCAGTGTTTGAACTTCCGAAATTACTTTCTGGATGTGTGCTTTACGAGGATCATCGTGCGCAAGCTCGCTAGCAATCAGTCCTGCATAGATCTCTATCCCGCCAAGTGGATTACGAATTTCGTGTGCAACGCCCGCAAGCATCAACCTCAGCTGTTCGTCTCTGGATAGAATCTCCAATCTCATCTCGTCCATCGAGCGAGCAAGATAACCCAGTTCATTGTTGTCCTCGACGTTCACCGGTTGATCGAGTACCCCGCTCCCAATTTCTCGAGCGGACGCCACAAGTCTGGCAATCGGGCGCGTAATGGACCGTGAGATTCCCAGCCCAATGACGACCGTTAGCAGTACACTCACAAGGCCAAAAGTAAAAACAGAAGTGCTGAATGCTTCGATGGCACCTCTGAATCCGGCTCCGATTTCAACTGCCAGTATGGCTACCACATCCGAGCCGGAATAAAGCGGTGCATAACCGGTCTTGTAATACACCCCGTCCTGATCCTTAAAAAGAATTGAATGTGACGCCTTTCCTGCCAGTGCATCCGAGACCTCCTTGCGATCGATCCTGAGCCGCACATATTCCCTGCCGATAGGTACAGCTTCAGTATCGAGAACACTCTTGCCGTTATTGTCAAAAATGAATATGCGTCTCGCATCGACCAGATCCCTGGTTTTCCGGAGTCTATCAGAGAGTCGCTGATAACTGGGGAACGACTCATCGCCGGGCTCAAAAGCCCTGACGACATCTCCCACAACACCGTCTGCCACCAATTCGGTGATCGCCATCAGCCTTTCGGTCATCTGACGTTCGAGGGTTTGGCTGGTGAGATTGTACAGGGTCCATCCAGTACTTCCCACGACGACCATCACAAAGGCGACGAAAACGAACACCAACTTTCTGCCAATGCGGCCTCGATATCCATTCTGATTCGACCGTTTCATTTCTGTTTCAGCCCTGAATTATTCTTACTTGAATACGCGAGATGCGAGGTCGACTGCGGTTTCTCGACGGACCATCAGATTCCACCACATTCCGGCCATTCCGGAAAGGGTTTTCAGAACATGTCCAGGCTTGAAGAACTGGGAGCTGCCATGGAGCCTCGGATGGTGCGCTACTGGCATTTCTACAAACTTATGTCCTGCGAGTTCCAGCCGTTTCACCAACTCTATGCAGATCAGACCGCTGTCTTGAGTCAGGGTGATTCTGGAAAGGGCGCTCCGCCTGATGATCCTGAAGTCACAGTCGACATCGCGAATCTTCAACCGGAACACCTGCCTTACAAATGCCAGATACAGCCTTCCTGCAACAATACGATACCATGGATCCGATCGGCCCTGCTTGTACCCATTTACAACGTCGACCCCGGGGATCATCAACTCCCACAAGGACTCGAGCGATTCGAGGCGATACTGCCCATCTCCATCGGTATAAAACACGAGTTCCATCCGGGAATTTGAAAACCCGGTCCTCAACGCACCACCATAGCCACGGTTGCTTTCGTGCTTTATTACCCTGAGTTTTGGGCACGACAGCGCGATAGAATCAAGCAACTCTCTGCTCCCGTCCTCACTACCGTCGTCCACAACGAGGATCTCATAGTCCTCAGCCAATTTTCTCGCCAAATGTTCCGCATCCGCAATCAAGGCGCCGATACTGTGAACATCATTGTAACAGGGAAAGAAAATGCTTAGGGTCATCCGGACATCCCTGGTTTTGCAAGGCGTGTGAACCGCATTACGAAAAGGTGATGACCGCCTTGATCACCCTGGCGATGTCCTTTTCAGCCAGTTCAGGATAAATGGGCAAACAGAGTATCTCGCTGGCAGCCCTTTCGGTTTCTGCAAGTTCTGCTGAGACACGGCTCGCTTTGTATGCAGGTTGAAGATGCACAGGTACGGGGTATAGAACCGGAGCGATAATTCCATGCGACCGCATATGCTCACGTAAAGCGTTCCGATTTTGAACCCGCACGACAAACTGATGATACACGTGGCTGCAGTCCGCCTTCTGGATAGGTAACACCAGGTCCCTGCCGATCAATTCATTACGATACAGGTCAGCTAATTTCTTGCGGGTGCTGTTGTCCTCGTCAAGGAATAAAAGTTTTACACGAACCACGGCCGCCTGGATATCGTCCAGCCTGCTGTTCATCCCTGCCACGGAACTTACGTATCGCTCCTTCCATCCATATTCTCGAAGTAGGCGTACCCTTTCGAGACGCTCCAGATTTTTGCCCGACACCATTCCGCCATCGCCAAGCGCACCCAGATTCTTTGTTGGATAAAAGCTGAATGCACCTACCTCACCCCACGCACCCATTTTCCGCCCGCCAATCGATGCACCGTGAGATTGGGCACAATCTTCTACGACATCCAGGCCATGAACCTCGGCGAACCTGCACACACGGAGCATGTCCGCTGGATGGCCGTATATATGCACGGGAACTATCGCCTTGGTACGAGGAGAAAGGGCGTCATCCAGATGGTCCGGATTCAGGGTGAATGTGGCGGGCTCGATATCCACGAAGACAGGCACCCCGCCACTCCGCTCGATCGCCGCAATAGTGGCCGAAGCGGTGTGAGATACTGTTATCACCTCATCCCCGGGTTGAATACCACCGGAGAGCAAGCCCAGAGTGATCGCATCGGTGCCGTTGGCCACACCGAGCGCAGAAAAAACCCCCAGGTATTCTGAGAATTCCTGTTCCAACAGAGAAACTGCCTCGCCAAGTATGTATTTGCCGCTTTTGAGCGTTCGGTCGATCGCTTTGTCTATCTCAGTTTTTCGCGCCAGATATCCTGCACCTGGATCCGCAGGAAACACCTTTGAACGTTCAGGCATGTCGGTAATCCACATTGACAGCCAGGTAGTGTGTTTTTAACATAGCATCTCTCAACAAGGAGGATTCATTGATACCCAAATTCATGTTCACCGGAACCGTTTTACTTATGCTTGCAACCGCATGCTGCCAGAAATCAACGGTGTCCAATACGATCTATGGAACCTGGAGCATATCCTATCAGGGTGAGGAATTGCAGATGGTGATTTCTCGAAACCTATTGTCCGGCTCGCTCGTAACGAGGCTCTCTGATGAGGGATTTTCCACACCCACGTCTGCTGCCGCCTGTAGCCTGCGGCTACGGCCAGACGGGAAGATTCTGATCCTCGCGCCCCATCTGGGAGAGTTTCAGTTGGAATACACCAAAGAAGGCGAAGGTATTTCACTATATTATCTGGGTGAACACGACAGATTCATGGGAGCTGCAATGGAAAAGATTGGAATTCTCAGACCGAAAAAATCCGGCCCGAATTCTCCTGGCAAAACGCCGCAAGGTTGATCGGGCCGGTAATTAATGGTTTTGTATTTTACTGAAGAAAGCTGAATGACTGCACAACTTGCTCATAGGCTGTTGAATTGATGAAGAACCCCGCGGCTGGGACCGAGGATCTCTCGAGGGCGCCGAGGGAATTAAAAGAATACCCCAGACCATCGCGAGTAAATATGGTTTCACGTATTATTTCGACCCCTGTCCCATAGACGATTTCTTCCGCCGCTTGGCCATTGATGGTGCGACTCCGCCGAGAAAGAAGCACCTCTGCAATCTGAATAGCCCTCATATCCGCTAGAATTTTGGGTGTTGCAGCAGCATCTTCGAGTCTGAACACATCCGCATTGAAGGGCGCGAATGCCGGGAAACTGGCTGCAGGTGGCACGACCACAGCTACCGGTATACTTTGAGAGGAATCCGGTGGAATGTAAAGGTGGGGCAAGGCAGCATCTGCCTCCTTGATGATGAACCACCCGGCCCTGCTCATTGAGTCCGTAACCGAGATTTGAAAGTTGTATTCACGGTTTACATACTGACTGGTACCCTCTACACCCAGATTCCGAGACCCACACGACCAGAACAGTCCGAGAATCGGGATAATAACCAATACAAGCATTTTTCTACGCATTCAGTGAATCCTCCTGGCCCGGCAGCCTGGACCATACCGATGGTCCGAAAAAGTCGCAATATTGGTTCAATTCGAATCCTGCTCCCACAGGCTTTTCAAGTAGTCAAATGTGTAGATGCCCGTATCGTGACCGTCCGCCCATTTAATTTGTATAGCGTACCGGCCCACGGATGTAACGCCCTCTACTTTGGCTGTAACGGCCTCTTCGTTCGAGCTTAGAACATGAAGCTCGGATTTTTGGCCCTGGCTGTCACGGTTCGCCACGCATAATGCGCACGGGCAAAAGGATCTAACCCCTTCCAGCGACAGTTGGTGGATGTCCCCGTTGCCCCATTCGATCTCCATCTCCGACGCATCCGTTTTGATATCAATTCTAACAGGAACATCCTTGCTCTGGTTCAAAATGGCCCTCCCTGAAAGTGCCCAATTTCACACTCGTTTCAACAGCCAAAATATCCTTGACTTTTAACCGGACTGTTCTAAATTAGGTCAACATCTGGGCAAACATAAACTATGATATTATTTACATTTATCTGTTTTGGGAACGAACCGCCGGGCCGGGCTGGTAAAGCCATCGGCCCGGAACTTTTTGGTTCATCAGGGGTCTACTCAATGAGTGCCGCTAACCCCATAATGCTCCCAGGAAATGTTGACTCAAGACCGCAATTATGAAGATTATTCACATCAGGTTCAACTCCCTGCTTACCGTGCTCGCCAGTTCAAGAGAGCGTCAGGAAAAATTCAGACGGCTCCTCGCAGACAGGCGAACTCGTGTCACAATTCGGTCCCGCATACGAAATCCTGAAATGGATTTGAAGAAATCCTATGCAAAGCGAATGTTTCAGTCTGCAGCGGCAACTCTTGGTTCATGTCTCCTTTTCTTTCTTGTCTTCCCCGAACATCATCCTACAGTAGTCATGGGATCCCCGCCTACGCCGTTTATTCAGGTATCACACATCCCTGAAACCACACAGACCCAACGCCCACCCCCACCACCAAGGCCCAGTGTTCCCTTGGCTGTAGAAGGGGAGGATGTTCCTGAAGATGTAACGATTGAAACCACAGAACTTGATCTGGATAGCATGCCGCTCGACCTTCGCCTCCAGGGGCCCATCGCAATGGGTCCACCTTCAGATGACCCCCTGGATATTTCAGAAATTGAATACAAACCTCATCCAATCCGGATTGTAGCGCCCGAATACCCCAGGTCTGCGCACAAATCTAAACAGGAGGGTGAGGTTCGGGTAAGAGTTCTTGTGGACAAGAAGGGCAATGTAGAAAAAGTTGAAGTCCTGAGTGGTCCTGAGATATTCAGAGAGGCCGCAGTTGAGGCCGCTCGCCAATTTCGCTTCAGGCCGGGTCGCCACGAAGGTGAGCGCAGAAAGGTGTGGATGATTA
>CAVOEZ010000243.1:0-6530 GCA_963694355.1 Latescibacteria bacterium UBA2968
GCTTCAAGACTGGGGATGTATGCGGGCATGGCGTGGATGAACGCATCCGGCATGGTGTGAATACCGGGCTTCGGCGGCATCTCGACCTTGTCATTCCCTTTTTCTATAAACATCCTGTCCAGTGCCTCGATGATCTCGGCCATCGTCAGCCCAACCGATATCACATCGCTGCGGGACAGATACAAAACGGATTCATGCTTCATAGTTGCTCCCCACTTGAATTGACACAAATAATTTCTTAACTTCGCTCAACATTGGAGCACTTGAAAAGGGTACGGTCACAGCCATCTACTCGCGCAATTGGATCGCCGTATCCATCAAAGCAACCAAACGAGAAATCACCAAAACCAGGACCGTATGTAGCGACCCCAAGGAGTGCTAACCGTGGAAACCAATCTAAACGATAAGATGTGGGCCAAGTTTCTTGAGCAAGGATATCTGCTTCTTGGTGTCGTGGCAGACCTGCAGCAAATTGAGTTACTTCGACAACGGATCGATCACATCGTGCTGGGATCGGCCCCCGTTGATTTTGATCGGATCATGATGCAGCTGGACGTAGTGGAGGGGCACGATCGACCCCGACCCCAAACCAGGGGCCACAAGGGAGCTACGCTCAATTACAGAAAATCCAGGACCTGGAACTGGACCCACTGTTTCTCGAATACCTGCAACATCCCCTCTTCCGGGCCATATGCGACCGGGCATATGGCCCCGCAACCGGCGTGGCGTGCTTCCGCGCCATGTTTATGAATAAGCCGGCCGGAAAGGGGCATCACCTCCAATGGCATCAGGACCGGTGGACCGATCTGGATCGTGACCCCCTCATCACCATCTGGACAGCCCTTGACCCTGCAACCACAGAGAATGGCTGCGTAAAAATTATTCCTGGCTCCCACAAGTGGGGGCTGATCAATCCCGAGAGCGGCAGTGGGTTCCTTTCTGGCGACCAGATCGAGGAAACTGCAGAAAAATCAGAGCATACGCTTCTGGAACTGAAGCTTGGTGAAGCGGTGCTTCTGCATAATTGGTTGCTTCACAGCTCGGATACCAATCAAACAGACATCCCGCGGCGTGCCTTCAGCGTTTGCTATATGGAAGCAGCCACAGAATCCGTGAGCGGTCAGTCGTTCCCTGTGGTTTTCGGGGAAGGTGCGCTGACTCCGCCTGTGGCTTAATAGAGGACAACGCCCTGCTTAACCTTTCCAGTTTCTTGAATCTGGCACCTCAATCCACACACCCTCGTTGGCAATCGATTCCTGGCTCGCCAGCCCCGGCAGGGTCATATCCATCGCTTCATGGATTCCGATTGGACATGGGATCTCACCTACGATGGAATTTACAAAGTCCAGAATCTCGAAGTAGTCTCCTCCGCCGTGTCCCGCCTTCATGGCGTCTTCAGACGGATTCCTCCAGATTTCTGGAAGATACTCCTCCTCCAACTCATCCAGATCCATCCAGGCATTTTTTTCTTCGCAAATGTCCGCCAACCAGATCTTGTGTTTCTCACCTTTGCTTCTGGCCGACTCATAGCACCCTTTCGTGCCCTGAAGGGTGTAGTTGGAACCTGAGTGCGGCCGTTCTGAAATCATATCGACCCGGATCTTGATCAACCTTCCTTTCGCAGTCTTGCAGAGCATCACGCACGAATCCTGGTTTTCGTAATAATCTCCTCTGGGATCGGCATAGTGGTTTCCGCTTCCTTCGCAGCAAACCCTCACAACCCGGTCGCCCTCCATCCATTGCAGAATGGGCCCAAGGCTGTGCGTCCCATAGGTTACGCCATCTGTTCCGGTCTGCCACTTGCGACGCCACTTCGTGATTTCGTTGAGACCCTTCAATTCGTGGATATACTCGCCCTCTGCGTAATACACTTCACCGAACATCCCCCGACGAACCAATTCTTTCACCAGGACATTCGGTTTCAAATACGCATAATTCTCAGCCATCATGTAAATCGCCTCTGACCGATTTGCGGCAGCAACCAGCGCTTCGCATTCGGGAATGGAAACTGCGGCCGTTACCTCACTCAGGACGTGAATGTTTCGATCCAGGGCAAGGATTGCCTGGGACGCATGAAAAGGCATCGGTGTACCGATTACAACCGCGTCGATTTCAGATTTTTCCAGCATCTCTTCGAAATCCGTATACATCTCCTTTGCGCCAAGTTTTTCCGCCGCCTCAGGCAACTCCTCCTCGCGAATATCGCAAACAGCGTGCAGCCGTGTCACCGAATGCGCATCAAACGCGGCCCTGAAACTTCCTCCTCTGCCAACGGCACCAACCACGCCCACATTCAACTTCTCCACCGAACCCATAAAAGTCTCCTGTCTTAACCCTGTAATGCAGTTCTTATCAGATATATCCAACCGGCGAGAAAGGCGAGACCACCGAGCGGCGTGACTGCCCCAAGACTGCGAAAACCACTGATGCTGAGTATATAGAGACTACCCGAGAAAATAACGGTTCCTGCCAGAAACAGCCAACCTGTGGTTGCGCCATGCCCATCCGGCCATCGCGTGATGGCCCAGGACGTAAAAAGCAAAGCGAATGCGTGATACATCTGATACCTCACGGCAACCTCAAACACATCCAGCATATCAGGCGACAACCTGTTTTTCAAGCCGTGGGCACCAAATGCTCCCGCCGCCACACCAGTGAACGCCGAGATACAACCTGCTGCGAAAAAGAATTTTTCCATTGCCGACCTCCTGTTATTCCTCAAACCTGCAGTTTTGTGCTTAGAAATAGAGGCTGTGTCCCTGCCCTTCAAACCAGATCGCATCAATAAGAAAGGAAAAGCCAGCGCCCATGAAATGTCCCACAACCATGCCCACAAACAGAGGTTTTGCACGTTCGAAAAGCGCCAGACCACCAATACGGATGATCAGGGTCTTCACCATCCAGGCCACGAAAAGCGACAACACGGTCCACTGTACCTGCCCCACAGAGGCGATCGAAAACCCGATAGGATGTAGACGCCACCAGGTAAATCGGTGACGAAGGTAGGTCAACAGTACTGTCGCAATCATACCGATGAATAGAAACTGAAGCCTTCCTACGGTCACGAATTCTGCGGCCTTCATCTTTGTGACTATGGTATCGAATGGGACCTGTCCATCCCGCCGGAATACCCATTCTCCAAAATTGTATCCGCCATACGCGTACGCTAGCTTCAACGAAAACCAGAAGGATATGAGCAGACTTACACCCAACGCAATCCCCACGGAGCCTAGATAGACACCTCGTGAGAATCGGCGTTCGCTGTTCACCTTTGCAGCGTTCGCGCCGAACGGCATGAAAATTGCGATCGGGTCGCAGACCCAGCCATACGACAGGGCCAGGCCAGCCATGGTGGAGCCACCGAGTGTGGCAGGGCCAACGACGTGCATGGCAAATGCCTGAGGCACGAGTGGGCCTCGCACGAAGACCAATCCACCTTCTATCACGATCCTGGTCAGACCCAGATAAAGAGTGATTACCGCATAGAGGAGCAAAACACCAATGTGGAACGCGATGCCTACCGAATGCAGCCAAATCAGGATGAACAGGGCGGCAACCACAAAGGCGAGGACGGCCCCCCGGTACGAAAGAATTTCACCACTGTCGTCAATACGGTTGTCATTCCATATGGCCTTTTTCAGCACCAGCGCCAGGTGCTCGCGTGCAACCCAGATGCCTCCCAGAACGATTGCGGCGAATGCCCCGAAACCTTGCCATGCCAGGGCCGAAGGATTTATGGAATAGGTTTCAGAAGCGCCAATTGTATACCCGGTACGATTGAACAGCGCCACTTCCACCAGATTGACCAGCGTAAAAACGCAGACACTCAGGATAACATCCACATTGACAAAATAGGTTATGGCCACCAAAGGGAAAGAAAAGTTCGTTGAGAGACCCGGAAAAAGTTGTGTTCTGGCGAGGTTGAGACGAATGGGAGGAATATTGGGCCATTGGTAATTGAAATAACCAGGTATATTCCAGGCGATTTTAAATACGGCCAGACCGAATCCGATCCAGAAAAGCCTGCTTCGCATGAATGCAGGAAGTTTTCGACCATCATTCGCCCCTTCGATCATCATCAGGGGTACATCCGCAAGTGGAAAATTCAGCCGCTCCTTCTCCACCCACTGCTTCCGAAAGATCGAAATGAGCGCGATACACATAATCAGGGTTGCAATTACCAGAGTGCTCCACCAGAACAACGGAATCACCCAGACGTGCCACGGAACACCCACACCTGCCGGCAAGCCCTCAAAAAACCAGGAAACTTCGGACCCTGCGCCTGGCACTGCCCACCGTGGCAGATCCTGATGGAGGTATTCCGCCCATCCATTTTCGGTAGTTGCGAAATAGTAAGGAGATGCCGAAACGGAAATCACGTATCCTGTGATTCCGTAAGTGGGAATCGATACCGCAGCGAGGAGCATCATCAGGACGATCCCCAGTTCATTCCCGTTTAGCCCCAAATTGCGATGCAGAAGTTTCAGCAAAGGATTCAGAAATACGACTACAACGATGAAGGAAAACGCCAGGCCAAGTGGAAAATAATTTGTGGTCATGTAAGTCGATCTAACCACCCATTCCGAATAGGGGGCAGCAAGATTGACCGCGATCACTGAGACAAGCCCGACAGCAACCGCCTTGCCCGTCAACACCCGACCGTGATTGGCGTCGGAGCGAATATCCTTATCCGGGTCTTCTGCGGAAAAGGGCATCGATCATCCTGAGATAAGGGTTGAATTCTCTGGTAGGTTTCAGCAATATAGGACCCATCACACGCGGACGCAAGAGCACTCCCCTTCCCGGTAATCATGGCCATTGCCAATCCTGGCGATCGCTGCAGCCACCGCCTGATAATCTTGAAAAGGGACCTTGCACACATGATCATTAAGGGATTTCGAGTAAAGGAAGTGCTGCAGTTCGGGTGGTCGGTCACGCGACAGAACCTGCTATTTCTCTCCGGTGTTTCTGTAGTGGTAAGTATTGGACCCATCGCCATGCAGTTTCTGACCGATAAATACCTGCAAGACTTCGCCATCCTCAGATTTCTATTCTGGCTGGCCTCTCTTATCCTGAGTTTCGAGCTTACGCTCGGAATCTACAAGATCGCACTGAATTTCGTGGATCAAAAACAAAGCGAAGTTGGCAACCTCTTTGATCATTTTCACCTGGTGCCCCAATTCATCATTGGGACAGTTATATACATCTTGATCGTCCTTGCAGGCCTCATTCTTCTGGTAGTCCCAGGAATAATATGGTCCCTGAAATTCAGTCTGTTTTCATATTATATCCTGGAAGATGAGATGAAGGCGACGGACGCGCTGAGAGCGAGCGCAACTGCCACCGATGGGGCGAAATGGCAAATATTCTGGCTCGAACTGGCATCAATCGGCCTGGTCATACTGGGGCTGGCCTGTCTCATTGTGGGCCTTTTTATAGCCTTGCCGGTCATCTACATCGCAATGGCTCAAGTCTACAGAACTCTGAGACGCCAGGCTGACTCCGTATCTCGGGCCGCTCCACACGAATGAATGCGTAGCCGAAACGCGAAAGGGGGCAAGACCCTCACGGGCATGCCCCCTTGACATCCTGCATTTTATAAGACTTATGGTATGGCGAATCCGTACGAACGGAAAACCTCGAACGCCGCTTTGGACTGAAGAAAAGCAAGCAGTTCCAGCGCCCTGCCCGATCCACCTTTTATTACTGCTGCAGGATATACGATCGGATCGTGTGATGTTTTAGGTAAAAATGACAGAACTCGAATACGCTTGCTTGCCATGGCATCTGTGGCGTATACAATCCCGATCTGACACGCGCCACGTTCTACAAAAACCAGGGCTGCCCTCACATCGGCCGCTACGGCAAGCCGATCCTCGACGCCATTCCACCAACCCAGCCAGACCATTGCTTGTTTTGCATATATCCCGGCAGGCACGTGGTCCGGGTCCGCGATCGCTAGCCGCCCATCGAACTGAGTTGATAGCTCCTCCTCCCAAACTTCCACCGACAACTCTTCTCCGGTTGGCGCAACGACCACAAGCGAATTTCCAAGCAGGTCCACGCGGCTGCTGTCCACGACCAACTGCCTTTTCTGCAGATAGTTCATCCAGGATGGATTGGCCGAGATGAACACATCGGCAGGGGCGCCCAGTTCGATCTGGCGTGCAAGCGTACTGGAGGAAGCAAATGACAGTCGCACCTCGATCCCGTATTCATTTTCGAAGTCGTCTGCGGCTTCTTGCAATGCGTTATTTAGACTGGCCGCCGCGAAAACACGAACTACATCGGCTGAAGCATTGCAGATATCCACGATGAAGAACGAAAGGGCTAGGATTACAATGCTGAGGATCTTCGACACGGTCAGGTCCTATAATCCCGTCCCAAACCAGATTCGGTTAGGGGTCTCTTCAAGAATGCCGCGTTTTTCGGACTCACTGAGACCCAGTTCCTGTGTAAAAACGGCCAGATGCTCTGCATATGTGGCCTTCTTCAACCAGTGCTCGCATGGGAAGCCAGATCCCCACATA
>CAVOEZ010000244.1:0-6509 GCA_963694355.1 Latescibacteria bacterium UBA2968
ACCTCTACTGATCTCTCGTAGCGAGCGTCAGTGGGCCATTCTTGCTTTTTCCGTGTTCCGACTGCTGGGCAACCGCAGTTACGATCTTTTTAGCCGCTTCCCTGTCGAGAGAAGGCACCTTCTCCATAAAACGGATGAGTGCCTTTTCCACCGTATTTCCCCAGGACTCATCGGGAGATTCTTCGGTAAGGGAATAAAGAATATTGTCGGCCAGGCGAATCAAACTTCCTGAATCGAGCTGACCATTAGGCGGCAGATCGATGGTTGGATCTGGACCAATGGTATCATCTTTTCGCCCAAGGGCTTTCAGGAGGCTGCGTGCAGAAGTTGAAATGCCGAACAGGTGGGCTTCAACAATTTCCACATCCTTCCTGTCGCGCCTTACCTCCGCTGCTTTTTCCCTTACGTTGCGGCTCATAATATACAGAATGTCCGCAATTCGAAGGGCAGCTCTTTGCGTGAGGTATTGATACACATTGAGAATGAAGAGGGCAGCTACGAGGACAACTAGAACTGAGGTAAGGATAGGCACGAGGATACCCCTCCTTTGGGGATTTGGGGAAATATAAGGAGGATTCTATATCCGGTGATGGTACGTACATCCCTGGTCATTGTCAAGCGTAAATGGTCAAAGCAATTCGAGGCAAGTCAGTAGAAAATTGATCTTGTTCGGTGATAAGGGCGCATTCTTTCGCCTGGGGACTGGGTGCTCAGCCAGAGCAGGCTATCGAGGTGCAATGCATTTGCACGAGAAAAACGTGCTCTTAATAAATTGAGTAAATCATTTCCAGCACAAAGGGTTGCAAGCCTAATATAATCTCCTTCCTCAACTGTCAATTCACAAAGCGCGTCGATTTTATCCCCCAGCGACTGATCGTAATTCAGTATCCCAACATGTCTTAAAACCTGGGGGAGCTTGTAATCCGCAAACAGGGTGAAGGAGCCAATTCCACTGAGATCGCCAAAGGATTTGCCTCCGAATCTTGCGTAAAGCATGGCTGTCGCCAACTGGGCCCGTTTATTGAAGGCCACAGTCTGGCCATCAAAAATCGCGATGTCGTGAAAGGTTGGGAAGTTGCTGCCCAGTAAGGCCACGAGATCAACGGCGCTTCCGTGGGCCGATTTCAGGACATTGGCAAATGAACCTTCGAATCTTGCCTCGACGATTCTTCCCATTTCCGAAAGGATCTCGAGCCGTTCCTGAAATAGAGGGATCTGCACATTTCCTCTCAGAATGTGGGCAAGCTGATCAGCCGACAGGTGCGTCAGGAACTGTGTGTCAAGGAGTGGAATACCTTCCTGAACAGCTCTGGAGAAGGCGGCGAACAATCCGAAGGAACCGTCGTATCTACTACCCTTGTAGCTCACCGTCCACTTGGGAGAACCCCAGAACGAAAAATTGACTGCGTTGGCCACAAGCAGAAAGGACGCGGTCCTTTCATTGTCCTGTTCTGGAAAAACAGGTTCGCGCCAGCCGGGCAACCGAAGGTCCTCGCTGCGGACCGAAGAGGCGAATGCCTCCATCCTTTGGTCATCCAGCCAGATCCCTTTCGATTGCAGCAGCGCCTCGAACCGGCAGAAATTTATTGAACATGAATCCAAATTGGTAACCCTTCAGCACGCAGACAGATTTCAGACCAGGACCATTTTTCGTCAAACGCTTTGACAATTCCCTACAATATATTAGCTTTATTAAAGCGCTTCTCAATTCGGTCTTTTGTTAAAGATTTACCAGTACTGTCAGATAGGATTCTTCAGGTCATGAGACTGGACAGGGGTTAGAGATGGTCTGGTTACTTCTGGGTGTTATAGCAGCCGCAGCAGGATTTGGGTATATGACCTGGCGGGAATATACCACATTTTCTGAAGACATCCTGCCCAGAATAGGGCGGCTCGAGAAAGAGGCGGCCAATCTCCAGAAAATTATCGCAGCCGAGGCCGAATCTGTTCAGGAAGCACAGGAGACAGTGGATTCTGAACAGCAGCTGATCTCGGAAATGCAGCAGGAAATTGTGGTTGCACAGAAGAAGCTGATTGATCTTGAAGGCATGGAAGAGCGACTGGAAATGAAAATGTATAAAACCGAATTCAAAGCAAGCAAGAACAGGTAGGAATCATTGATATGTTCCTCCATATTCTTACCCTTCTGGTACTGGCATCGGTGGTTGTTTTGAAGTATTGGACCAATTCGCAAACTGGACAGCTTAAACAAAAACATATTGAGATGCAGAATGAATGTCACCGGGGAGAACACAGGCACAGAATGCTCTGTCAGGAGAAGGCAGCGCTTCAGGTCGCTCAGGATGGATTGCTGGTTAGCAGGAGAGAAACCGAAGATCGATTGAGTGTGGCTAGAGACGATCTGGGTGAGCAACAGAAGAAGATTCAGGAAATGGAGGCACGGATTGACTCCATGCAGTGACCGTAGTTCAGGACTGGAATAACGGCGGTGTCATTACGACATCGCCTTTTTTGTTGGCCTCTCTGAAATGTATCATAATGTTATACCTTGAGGGGTTTGAACTTCTTCTGCCGAATCAATTGTTTGGCATTAGTGATTAAATAACAACATCTTAAACGACAATGAGTAGAATTGGCACATGGATTGCAAGCACTCTATGCAGAAGCTGTCCAGTGTGGATGGCGTTTGGAATGTTTAAATCCCCTGTATAAAACTAACTGAACGCTGTTGGTTAATGGAAAGGGGCGAATAGATGGAATGGATATTCGTTGCTCTGGTGATCGGTGTTGTTGGATACTGTGCCGTGATCGTTGTGGAATACACCAATTACGCACTACAAATCAAACCCCGGATCGCGCATCTTGAAACAGAGGCGGCCGACCTGGTGAGAGATATGAATTCGATTTCCCTGGAAAAGGACGCATCCAGGATAAGAAGCGAGACATTGAAGACCAGCGTTTCGGAACTGGGAGACCGGCTCCGAGATCTGCGTAGCAAGCTGTTGATAGAGAAGTCTAGAAAACAACGCCTCGATATGGAAGCATTCAAACTTCGACTGAAAGGCCGGCTGGGTCCGGCAATGGCCTGAAAGGGGGTATCGTATGTTCCTCGAAGTCGTGACCTTCTTGATGCTGATTCTGGTTCTTGTGCTCAAGTACGGCGCAGTGACCAGAATCGTGCAGCTTAACCAGCGCCTTCGGGATGCAGAAGGAAAGTGTCGCAGAAACGAAGAACGTCTCAAGGTGCAGCTGGCACAGCGCAGGGTAGCGGAAAAGGAAGAGACAGGGCTGGAACGACAACAGGTTACGTTGGAGAATGAAACCGAGCGGATTGAGGAGGAGTTGTCGGGGCTGAAGCGGTCGAATATGGAGAGTTTACAGCAACTGGCGAAGTCCAGAGGTCTGTCGAGACCATTGGAGAATTAATTCTCGGCGAAGCATGGAGAATCAACCCCAATCGGGGACGACAAAAGGGGACGCGAATTCGCGCCCCCTTTTCATATTGACCTGTTCAGATAGGGTATTGGGTCATGGCGGCCAGCCTCCTCAAATGCCCTAAGCCGGAGCGCACAACTATCGCAAGTTCCGCAGGCGCGGTCTTCTCTTCTGTAACACGACCAGCTCAGATTGACAGGCGCTTCCAATTCGTAACCCAACTGTACGATCTGAGACTTTTTCATATTAATTACTGGTGTGACAACCTCAATGTTGGTCTCCGGCCTTGTACCCTCGGATACCACTCGCGAAAACCCATCGAAAAAGGCCTGAGTGCAATCCGGATAACCCGAACTATCCTCCTCTACAGCACCTACATATACGGATCCTGCCTTCAAGACCTCTGCCCAGGAAACACCAAGGCTCAGCAGATGGGCATTTCTGAATGGTACATATGTGATGGGAACTTCGTCGGATTCGAGGTCGGCGTCCGGGATATCGAGTTCCCGATCCGTTAACGCTGAACCGCCGATTTGCGCCAGATAATCCGCCTGAACGATCAATCTCAGGTCCTGGGGTACTTGGTAGTGATCCGCAATTTTGGAGAAGGCGAGGCGCTCCCTCTCCTGTGTGGTTTGTCGATAGTCGAGGTGTAGGAGGGCAAGTTGGTGAGATTGTGCGGCTAGTGCAGCGGTAACGCAGCTGTCCAGACCTCCGCTAAGGAGTACGACTGCCAGATCTTTCATGCAGTTCTCACAGTAGCGGCAACCCGCTTGACGTATCCAGCCAGATCGTCCATCAATGAATAGATCGTCGGCAAAATGATCAGAGTGAGCACTGTGGAGACCATGAGTCCAGAGATGACGACGAACCCGATTGGGCCCCACCGTCTGGCAGTGCCCTCAGCTGTTCCATAGATCATTGGAAGCACGAGGGGTGTGAGACCCAGTATCGTGGTGGTCGCAGTCATCAAAATCGGCCGGAGCCTGTCTTGACCTCCCCGGACGATAGCTTCCTTTCTGTGGAGACCCTGCCTTCTGTAGCGGTTGATGTGATCCACGAGTACGATCCCGTTGTTCACGACAATGCCAAAAAGAATCAGCAGACCATATGTGGCATTTGAATCCATGGGAATGTTGAACGCGTAGAGCCCAAGTGAAACACCGATGAAAGCGAAACAGATCGCGAACATGATGGTAAATGGGTGAACATAGGATTCGAACAATGCGGCCATGATGAGATAGACCAGCAGAGCGGCGAATATCATCGTGAAGTTGGTTTCGCCCTGTTCCTGGTTCATCCACCGAAATCTCCGATCCATCTGCCACGAGTAGCCCGAGGGAAGGGGAGTGGCGCGCATGCGCTGAGTCATTTCTCTACCTGCAGCGAACACAGCGCTTTGCTCGGTGTTCGCAAAAACGGTTACCGTGGACATTCTGTTCTCTCGCTCGAGCGCCTGGGGTCCTTTCTGAAGATCGAACTCCGCCAGGCTGGCAAAAGAGACCAGATTACCCGTATCGCTTTCGAACTGTGTATTCTTCAACTGCTCCAGGGTAGCCCTGTCTTCCTCCTTCAACTGAACTGCGATATCGATTTCACCATCATCCGTCTTGAATTTGCTGTTTCCCCTTGTCCCCAAGGCGGTGGCTATGGTTGTGGCAATCTGCCAGGGTGTGAGGCCATATCGCTGCGCACGCTGTCGGTTTACTCTGACCCGAATTTCCTCCGTACCTGTTTCCAAACTTGTTTCAACTTCATGGACGCCCTGGATACCCTCCATGCGAAGTCGCACGTCCTCAGCCAGCATCTCCAGCACTTGCGGATTTCCCCCTTTCAGTTCTACACCTGCACCGGTTGAACTTCCCCCCCAAGACCTTCCCGATTTGAATCGAACTCCGGGAATTTCGGATGGGAGCAGTGCCTTAATCTTGCGCTTCACCTGATCGGTACTCAGCTGACCCTGGTCACCGGGAACGAGATAGAGCGTGATCCTATTGCTTCGCCTGTCACTGAATCGTGTGCTGATGGCCTCAATATCAAGGGCAGATTTCTGTGGAAGAATCAGCGCTTCAACCGTCTCGAAAAGGGCCAGGGCGTCCTAGACGTCATAACTTCTCGGGATTTCCACAGAGAAATCCACTTGTCGTGTGGGTTGCCATCTGTAAGGCTGTTTTTCAATTTTTGTGAAGAAATGGTAGCCCACGCCCAGAAGCATGCAGGAAAGGGCTACCGTAGACCACCTGTATCGAAGCGTGGTATGGACGATATTCTTGTAAACAACCTTCATTCCGCCCATCTTTCGGGCCTGCAGGTGGAGCCCTACGGCTGCGGTTAGCGCAATAAGCAGCATGAGCCAGGCTGCAAGAGGGACATCCATCAGGCCAACAAGCACCCAAATGATATTTTCTTTCAGCCATGTTATGGATTCAACAACGCCGGTCGAATACAGGGCCCAAATAGCTGAGAGTAATAGAATTCCCGAAAAAGCAAGTTTTAGCGTTCTGTCCGTTTTGTTCTCAGCCTCTTCTTCACCGAAGGCCCTGGAAGCGGCGAGGGGAATCAGGCTGAGCGCAATACAAAATGAAGCCCCCACAGAGATGCAAACGGTAAGCGCGAAGTCGCGCACGAATAGGGCACTGCGAGAGTCGGTGATAAAGATGATCGGGACGAATACACAGATTGTGGTGAGAGATGCTGCCAGCACGGGCATGCCAATTTCTCTGCTGCCTTCGCGTGCCGCAGTAAGCGTATCCAGGCCCTCCTCGAATCTCTTTCGGAAGATATTTTCCAATGCCACAACAGCCGGATCGACCAACATGCCAATAGCGACCATCAGTCCCATCATCGACATAAGGTTGAGGGTGATGTTGGATCCGAACACGTGACGCATTATGTACATCATCATGAATACGGCAAGCGCGGAGATAGGGATGGCTGACCCGATGATTAGTGTGGATCGGAAGTTGCGGAGAAACAGGAATATGATGCAGGTGGCGAGGATGCCCCCCATAACGGCCGATTGCGTAACGCTTGTGAGACCGGAGGTCACATCGAGAGACCGATCTCTCACGATCTGGGTACGCAATTTGTCCTGACCGATTTCCTGCTGAATT
>CAVOEZ010000245.1:0-6503 GCA_963694355.1 Latescibacteria bacterium UBA2968
CAGCATCATTCAAGAACCATTGGCCCTGCTTGTCAATAGCTACAAGCACGACCTCGTACTTCTCCTTGTCAATCGCCTCCACAATGTTGCTGGCTGATTTGAGTGAGACCTCATGCTCTGCGGACCTCCCACCACACAGCACACCCACTCGGGTCTTTCTCGACATATACTCACCTTTAGAACGAATTATTCCTGCTCAGGCCTGCCGATCCACTCGATCCGGGTCCCCCGATGAATCGCCTTCATCTCCGGGTGCCTTCCTTCTCCATCGCCAGAGCAAGAATCCCAGTACTCCAACAGCCATCAGTCCAAGGAAGACCTGATTGTACGTATGGAGAACATCAATAACAAGTCGCCAGTTTTCACCAACTTTGAGTCCAAAATACACCAGCAGCGAATTCCACAGAAGGGTACCAATTAACACATAAATGGTCATCCGGACCGGATGGAGCCTGCTGATTCCCGCAACAATGCCAACAAATGCACGCACTGTCGGCAGAAACCGGTTGAAGATGACGATGCGATCGCCATACCGGATAAACCAGTTTTCCGCCAAATCGAGATTCTGCGCTGAAAAAAGTTTGGCGTTCAGGCTCAGGAAAAACGCTCGCCCCTTCCAGTATGCGATGGCATATACCATCATACATCCTGCGGCACTCCCGATCCACATGGCCAAATAGGCCGGAACGACACGAATAATTCCAACTCCCGCCAGATAGGCACCGAATACGATCAGGGTATCCCCGGGAATCGGGGGCACGATATTCTCCATGAGTGCGCCGAAGAAAAGAAAGAGGTAAATCGTCCACGGCGGTGCCGCATTGAGATAAAGCAGGAACTGCTCCCAGGACCTGCCAAGAAATTCAATGTCGCCTATGTAATCCAAGACCCTTCCTCATCGCGAGACTGCATCTGTTCCGAACCCTGACATTGTGGTAATCAGGACGATTGCTTGAGCTGCCATACCTTCCTCTTTGCCCACAAATCCTAAACCTTCTGTGGTCGTGGCCTTCACGGATACCCTGGACTCCTGGATTGAAAGCGCCTCGGCGAGTTTCCGCTCCATCTCTGGAATGTAACTGGCAAGCTTGGGTCGCTGCGCCATCACGGTAGCATCCACGTTCACGACTTCAGCACCTGCGTCGGATACCAGAAGCGATACCTGTCTCAAGAGCACCAGACTGGATATTCCCTTGTAAGCAGGATCCGTATCTGGAAACTGTCTCCCAATATCACCCTGACAAATTGCACCTAAAATCGCATCGGCAACTGCGTGAGTCAATACATCCGCATCCGAATGCCCGTCCAGACCTCGCTCGTGCGGCACCTCGATCCCACCAAGAATAAGGGGTCGCCCTTCAACCAGTCTGTGAACATCGTATCCGTTCCCTACCCTTTGATGGGACTGTCTGCCCAATCGACTCTCCAGGATACGCTCCGCGTGCTCCAGATCCTCAGGGGCTGTGATCTTGATGTTGTCCGACCTGCCTTCCACAACCGATACCGATGCACCTAAACGCTCCACCAGCGAAGTATCATCGGTTCCTAATTGTCCGGTTGCGTCAGCCTGTCGGTGTCCTTCCAGAATCAAAGGAACGCGAAACGCCTGTGGTGTTTGAACGCTCCACAATGACGAACGATCCAGCGTCTTCTTAACAACTTCGTCCTGAACCACCTTGACCGTATCTGTGATTCTCGTTCCGAGCACGGCAGCGCCGGTCTGATCCGCACGGCGCACCACCAGGTCGATCTGCTCAGGTAAAACCAGGGGTCGTGCACCATCGTGAATGGCCACTACGTCCGGGTCACCGGTCAGTGCCTCCAGACCCGCTCTAACCGAATTCTGACGCTCATCGCCTCCGGCGACAACCGTCACAACCTTTTTCAAATCATTTGGTTCCAGTAACTCCTTTCGACAGAGAGCCTCATCTCCCTTCGGAACAACCAGCACCACTTGTGTCACCGCCTCAGACGCCTCGAACGCCTCCAGGGAATAAATGACAACGGGCCTTCCGCACAGACTCATGAACTGCTTGGGCTCTTCCGATCCCATGCGGCGTCCGGATCCAGCGGCGAGAACAATCCCATGCGCGACCATACAGACCTTCTATCCTAACCTGTAGAAATCGGTAGCATTCTCACGAAACACCCTTCTTAACTCATCTCCCGACCAACCAGACAATGCCCAGCCCAGCGCCTCAACCCAATCAGGATAAGCACACGCCAGGGTCACCACCGGCCAGTCGCCACCAAAGACCATGCGGTCTGGTCCAAAGCATTCGGCCACGTGATCGATATAGGGCTTCAAGTCATCTCGTGTCCATTTTTCGTGATCTGCCTCGGTGACCATCCCGGAGACCTTGCAGGTCACATTCTGGAATCCGGCGAGTGTCTTTAGCTCTTTCTGCCATGGTTCTTTCGTACCGTTCTGGATATCAGGTTTCCCGATATGGTCCAGTATGAATCGCACGTCCGGACACTGTTCTACCAGCCGAATGGTATTTGCGAGATGCCTGTGATAGATACAGATGTCGAAACTGAAATCGTATTCCGCAAGTATTTGGACGCCCTTAACGAAACCGGGCTGGATACAGAAGTCTACATCTTCCGACTGGATCAGCCGGCGAATGCCGCGAACAAGCGGGATTGCCTTCAAAGCATCCAGAGAAGAACGGACCATCTCCCCGGACTCCACAGGCGCCCAGGGAACCATCCCTCGTATTCGTGGATCCATCTCCGCAAGCGAAGCGATCCACTGTGCCTCCTGAAGGGATGCTTCCGGTACACAGTCGCACTGCAGAAACACGATTTTGTCGACTTGAACAGGTCCGCAATGACGACTGAAGTCCTCGAGCAGAAACGGCTTGTTCAGCTGGGGTATGTCTTCCAGCCAGGGATACCGGATTCGGGTGGGATCCCACAAATGTACATGCGTATCGACAATTGGAAAATCTACCATCTGTTGACTTCCTTTTGAGAATCGCCCCTGTTGCTACTAAAGAATAACCATAGCATCACCGTAGCTGTAGAACCGGTAACCCTCTCTTATTGCTGTTTCGTAGGCGCCCAGAACGAATTCTCGGTCGGCGAATGCGGAAACCAGCATGAGCAATGTGGACTTTGGCAAATGGAAATTTGTGATCAGAACATCCGGCAGCTTGAAGGAATAGGGAGGATGAATGAAAAGGCGTGTCCATCCAGTATCTGGTTTGAGTACCCAGTCCTCACCCTGGTGGAATGCAGCCGACTCCAGCGTCCGGGTAACCGTGGTACCCACGGCAACCACCCTTCCACCGGCCCTTTTGCATGCATTTACTTTCTCCGATGTTTCCTCGCCAACCTCGAAATACTCACGATCCATTACGTGATTACTCACATCTTCCACATCTACCGGCTTAAATGTTCCCGGCCCCACGTGAAGCAGAACAGGGGCAATTGCCACACCCATGTCGCCAAGTTCATTCATCAACTCCGGAGTAAAATGGAGCCCAGCCGTAGGCGCTGCGACCGCGCCTGGTGTTTTGGCATATACCGGCTGGTATCGGTCCCGATCCCCCGGTTCATCCTCACGCTTGATATATGGCGGCAACGGAATCCGCCCCACGCGGTCAAGCACCTCGGACAGCGGTGTATTCCCTTCAAAGGTAACCATCCGGCGCCCTGAGGGCGTGACCTCTTCAACCACGGCCCGTAAATCCTCTCCCGGGAACTCCACTTCCGATCCGGGCTTGAGCCGCCTGCCGGGACGTGCAAGCACTTCCCACCGTTCGCCATCTTGCCGGATCAGCAGCAGTTGGACCGCACCTCCCGTTCCCACGCGTTTGCCATTCAATCTGGCTGGAAATACCCGTGTCTCATTGACTACCAGACAATCGCCAGCTTCCAGAAATTCTGGCAGATCCTTAAACACTTTGTGCGCAACGCTGCGATCCTTCCTGTTCAGCACCATCAGGCGGGAGGCATCACGCGTTTCGGCTGGATACTGCGCGATTCGATCTTCGGGAAGGTCGTAATCGTAATCGGTAAGAGTCACTCAGGTGTCCGGCGGCCTGCTGCGGAAAACGACCTGAAGAGGCCTGTTCAAGTCGTCATTTTCGTGAGATTACATTCAGGATTACGGTCAACAACTTCCCGAGACCTGAGAATTGCGGCATCTTTTCCCCGTCCAAAGCACTGAAATTTAAACAATTACTTGGGAAGGGTCAAGAATTTGGCGAATCGCGCCTCACCTGCCCATCCAGCCTCCGTCCACCAGCAGAAGTTGGCCATGAACGTAATCCGAAGCCCTGGATGCCAGAAAAACAACAGCGCCCATCAGATCCTCGGGTTCACCCCATCTTCCCGCAGGAATCCGTTCCAGAATCGCCTGATACCGACTCGAATCGCTCCGGATCTGAGCATTGTTGTCGGTAGCCACATATCCAGGCGCAATCGCATTTACATTTACACCTTTACTTGCCCATTCATTGGAGAGCGCCATCGTCAGTTGGGCGATTCCGCCCTTGCTCGCGGCGTACCCGGGAACAGTGATCCCGCCTTGATAGGACAGAAGGGAGGCGGTGAAAATAATTTTCCCGCCCCCACGTTCCAGCATATTCCGCCCGATTTCCCTGGAGAGGACGAACTGGGTATTCAGATTCACCTCGATTACCCGATCCCAGGATGCGTCGCTGTGAGCCTCCGCCGGCTCCCGCTCGATGGTCCCCGCGTTGTTCACGAGGATATCGATGGGTGGGCCGTCATTTTGCAGGCGATCCAGAAATTTATAGACGGATCCCCGATCCGAAAACTCACAGGGATATCTTTTGAATGTACGCCCTGCCGATTCCACATCACCCTGGACCTCGCTTCCCGAGGATTCCATTGACGCGCTCACACCGATGATGTCTGCACCGGCCTCCGCAAGTGCACGAGCGAATCCACGGCCAATACCCCTGCGGCAACCGGTTACCAGAGCCACCTTGCCGTCCAGTCGGAACAGATCCAGAACACCCATTGGCTGCACCTCTTATGGAGTGAAGACGACCTTCAGCGCCTCCATGTTTTCCGCCGCCGAGAATCCTTTTTCCCATTCGGAGAGTGGCAAACGGTGCGTGATAATCGGGTCCACATCGATCTTGCCATCGGCAATCATCCAGATGGTCTTGTCCCAGCTTGCATATTCGGTGGACATATTGAAGAACAGGGTAACCACCTTTGTCATCGCCGCGTCCCAGTCCAGCTCAACCGGGCGCTTGCCGGTCAGGCCAATTGCACAAATTCTTCCCCATTTGCAGACCAGATCGATGGCCTGGGCAATGGCAGGTGGGGCTCCCGAACATTCGATCACCAGATCGGCACCCTTCCCACCTGTGAGCTCCATACATTTTTCAACAGGATTGGTCTCGGCAAAATTCACAACGTGGTCGATACCCAGCTTGCGGGCAGTCGCCAGGCGAAGCTCCTCGTCGGCTGGTGCGCCCACGATCATCACTTCTCGAGCACCCGCGACGCGGGCCACCTGGGCTGCGAGCAGGCCAATGGGCCCTGGCCCCAGCACAACCACGAAATCTCCGACCTCTATTGCCTGGCGGTCTATGATATCGGTTACCGTATTCGCAGCCGGTTCCACAAGAGCGGCCTGTTCGAAAGTCATATGGTCCGGAATGCGATGAAGCAGGTTGGTCGGGTACTTCAGATATTTTGTAAATGCACCATCTATCCCCCAACCCGGAGACCGTTTCTCGAGACAGTTCTGGATGTGCCCTTTTCTGCATAGGAAACACTTGCCGCAGTGAAGCGTATGCGGCTCTCCCACTACCCTGTCACCGATCTTGTAGTCAGATACATTCTTACCAGTCTCTACGATTTCGCCGGAGAATTCATGCCCCAGAATCACCGGAGGCCAGTATGGGAATGTGTCGTGTTTAACGTGGACATCCGTCCCGCAAATCCCTGCCGCCTTGATCTCTATCAGCACCTCATCTTCTGTTATCGTGGGTTCCGGAACATCCTGCAATTCCAGGAATCCTACACCCTTCTCTGTTTTGACGACTGCATGCATGGTCTACTCCTTTTTATTTATGGGTTCCGTATTCAACTCACCTGCGCTACAACCTGCAACAGGTCCCTCACATCTATCGGTTTCGAAACGAAATCGTCCATCCCTGCTTCTCTGCATCTTTGCTTGTCCGCTTCTGTTGCGTGCGCCGTCATCGCCACGATGGGCACGTGCCTTCCACTTTCCTTTTCCATGGCTCGCACTTTACGGGTCACCTGCAGACCGTCTAATTCCGGCATCTGGATATCCATCAATATAAGCTCAAAACCGCTGGTTGACAGGGCTTCCATCACAGCCCCCCCGTCGGAGACAATCGTGACACGGTGGCCTTCTTTCTCCAGCAGGCGGGCGAGCATCAGCTGGCCGATGGCGTTGTCCTCCGCAATCAGTATATTCAGCTTCTTTCCTGTGCGCCTGATGTCTCTATTTTCTTGCCTGGAACTTACAGACTTACCATCTGTGA
>CAVOEZ010000246.1:0-6441 GCA_963694355.1 Latescibacteria bacterium UBA2968
ATCTCCAGCTTCACCTGCTCTTGTAGCGCCACCCTGCGACCGTTGCTGAAAAGAGAAGCAATCCACAATGATTCGAACGACTGGTTGAAGTATCCTTTTGGATCGACCAACAGCGGAATTTTTCCAACATCCGCCAGGGGCCTCCCCTCGAAAAAATTGAGATGTACGGACACTCCAAGTTCAGGGAACTCCTTCAGCTTTTCCACGGCATAGTCGAACGCAAACCCGTTGGGTACCAGACTGACGCTGTCCAGTCTTCCAGAAAGATAGGCTTCCAGAATGCCGTCAGTTATGCCAGCGGTCAGTCCGAGGTCATCGGCATGGATGTCGATCACAGAGCCGTTACGCAAACCTCACTCCGTATTCCTTTTCTCACACAACTATCATTCCCATACCGCATTCTTCAGTCACCTGCTTGCACGAAATCGTCGAGGTGAATTCCTCGAACGCCTGTCTCGCTCCGGTATAGCTCGTGGCCAAATCGTCAAACAACAAAATTCCACCTGGAGACATTTTGGGGAAAATCTGCTCTGCACAGAACTTGACCGGCTCATACAGATCACAGTCTATGTGAGCAAAACACAGACTATCGACGCGATTCAACCGCAAGGACAGCGTGTCGTTGAAATACCCCTTCACGAAGTGGATATTTCTGTGGAGTCCCAGTCTCCGAGCCTTGGTCTTCACGAATGTTAGTGAATTCTCTCGGAAATTCCCAATATCTGAAGGAATAAACCCGAGTTTCACATCCATCTCGAACTCTTCGGGGTCAAACCCTTCGAAACTGTCAAGGGCATGTATGCGTTTTCCGGAGCATTGCCTCGCGCATTGCTCTGCAATCATCAGCAGGCTGCCGCCCTGGAATACACCACATTCTATGATATCCCCTTCGACATGAAGAGCCTTCCCGATCTGAGAACACAAGAAATTTGCTTTTTCATCTCCCAGGCAGGAACCATAGTGATTCGCTCTCAACTGGTCTCTACGGGTACCCCATACCCCAACAGCCGTGGAAATTTTGCTGGTGATGGAAGGTAAGAGCACCCTTAGTGGTTTGTAGAACAGTCGTGCCACGCCAATCGCAGTTCGCCGTATCATTTATCTCCTGGAAGTTCAGGCATCGAGCCATATTGAATACACGCAATCGGTTTACTGCGATTCACCATTGGCTCGCGAGAATGCTCGGACATTGTGCCGAAGATGCCTTGAGAAGGATCAGGAGTCCTGGTGATCAATGCCAATTCTCGTCCTCACAATGTACCTCGGTCGACTCTTCACCTCTACAAACATCTTCGCGACATAGATCCCTATGATCCCCAGGAGGAGCATCTGTGCACCACCAATCATTAGGAGTAGACAGACAATTGTCGGCCAGCCAGCTGGATAGTTATCCGTAAACAGAGCCTGGGCAATCGTATATACACCGTATATTCCACCTGTTACAGAAAGCGCAGTCCCGATGTATAACGCCGCATATAGTGGCGACGTGGAGAACGAAACGATTGCGTCGGCTGCGAACTTCACCATTGCCCAGAAACTGAACTTCGTCTCTCCAGTCGTACGCGTCCCCTCTTCAAATTCCAGATTTGCCTGCCGAAACCCTACCCAGCCCACCAATCCACGCAAAAACAGGGTTCGCTCCGGAAACTCCCTGATCACATCTACAACCTGCCTTGAATACAGTCGGAAATCTGCCGATTGGAGGGCCATTGGCGTTGGAGACAGAAAATTGATCAAACGATAGAAGGCCATCCCTCCAGCTCGCTTCAGCAACGATTTCTCCCCGAGATTTTTCCGCACCATGTTGACAACATCCTGTCCTTCTCTGAATTTGGCCAGCATCCGGGGTATGACTTCAGGAGGATGCTGCAGGTCAGAATCCATTGTGATTACCACATCTCCACGGGAGTGCTCGAGTCCCGCAAATATTGAAATTTGATATCCGAATCTGCGAGAAAACTGGACGGCCTGAAAACGCTTGTCCGACGCGTGGATGGCCTCGAGTTTTTCAATCGTGCCATCCGTACTCTGATCATCGACGAAAATCACCTCGAACAGAATTTCCAGAGGCTCCAGCGTTTCACGGATCCTGGAACACAGTTCGTCCACATTATCCCGTTCGTTCAGAACGGGGATCACAATGGAAACATCGGGTGAATGACTCAAGACAGTCGACCTCTCAGCAAAATGGGATCAGCGATACCGAGCCACAAACTTGTCCACGCAGTCCGCCACATATTCCCGGTGTTGAGGTCCAAGGCCCTGGTGGTTGCCCCAGAAGAACCCGTACTTGTGAATCACTTCGGCGTTATTCACGGATGTTACGCGATATGGAAAATGCTTGAGGGCTGGTTGTGCAGAAACATTCCCTGCCATAATAGGGCGAGTTTCGACGCCGCATTCGTTCAAATAATCTGTCAACTCTCTCCGAGAAAATGGACCGCCAGGTTTGATCACCAGCGGAAAACAGAACCATGCACGCCCTGTTTCCTGATCTGCGGGAAGATGAAACAGGTCCTCATATCGCCTAAGCCGTTTTACCCAGAAGGAACCGTTCTCCCTTCGTCTCTCCAGCACAGAATCGATTTTCTTCACCTGTTCAATTCCGAATCCGCCGTTCAATTCCGTTGGTCGCAAGTTAAATCCGATATTTGCAAAGAGATACCGCTCATCGATATCTGCATATTCCGGTTGGGACCTGTAATAATCCTCCAACGCTTCGCGACCCTTGGTATTCCGAATCACGCCTTGCGATCGCATGATTCTAAGCAGTTCAGAGATCTCCTCGTTACTCGTCATCACCATACCACCTTCCATAGTCGTGATATGGTGCGAAAAGAAGAAACTGAATGTGCCAATATCGCCAATACTGCCGCAGCGTCTGCCCTCGTACTCTGACCCATGCGCCTCGCAGACATCCTCGATCACGTAGAGATTGTGGTTCTTCGCGATTTCCATAATCCTGTCCATCGCGCAGGGATTACCCAGCAGATGCACGGGCATAATCGCTCGTGTCTTCGGCGTTACTGCCGCCTCAATGGCATCGACATCGATCGTAAAATCCTCCATCCGTACGTCTACCAGAACGGGCACTGCCCCGATGCAGAGAATGGGAGAGACCGTCGTATGCCACGTCACTACGGGGGTGATCACTTCATCACCTGGTTTAATCCGGTTGGGAATGGTTGGGTTGGCCAGAGCAAACAGTGCCAGCAAGTTGGCCGATGATCCGGAATTCACCATCACTCCATGACGGGTGCCTACATACTCGCTCCAGGCTTGTTCGAACTGCTCAACCTTGTTGCCATCACTCTGGTTCAAGGTAATTTGGGTCGTCAACAAGGACTGGACCGCCTGATTAACTTCTTGCCAACTATAGGAGGGCGTCATCAAACGAACCGGTGTCTTACCGGGCATAAATTCTTCCTCTCCATTCGCCTCGAAATAGGTACGGACGAGACCTTGAATCTGCGACAAAAGCTCGGCTTGTTTCTTGTTCATTAGAGTACTGGTTCCTTCCTGGATTTATCTAAAGAGTACTGTTGCACGTGGACCGAAAACGATTCACGTATCCGTCGTAACGTCCATAATCCTTCGTCTCTTGTCACTCCGCCTTTGCCAAATGATGTTGAACCGTCAGACCGAGGCCTTCCGACAAAGAAATTCTGGGCACCCATTGCAGAACTGAACCGGCCTTACGGATGTCTGCTTGACTTCGCCTCACCACAGGCCTACCACTCGCAGCAGGAATAACATCCACTTCTAATTGCCGACCCGTCACAGTTCCCAGTAACTCAACAAGAGCCTTCACAGAGGTCTCGACACCCGTTCCAAGATTAATGATGTCGCCATCTTCTGCCAGATGTGCACAGGCTGTCAACCCGCGAACCACATCGGCTACGAAAATAAAATCACGAGTACAATCGGTATTCTGGACATCGACACGACCGAATTCTATGGCCATATCGATCAACTTCGGTATCAGCATCCAGGAACCCTGACCGGGGCCGTAGGTATTAAACAGTCGCGCTACCACTCTTGAACGGATTTTACTGGTTTGAAACGCGAGCAGCTGTGCTTCGGCATTCGCCTTGGATACAGCATAAGCTTCTATCGGTTGTTTGGGATGTGCCTCGTCAGTGGGGAGGTAAACGGGATCGCCATAAACCCCCAGCGTACCAGCCAGTACGAATACCTCACAGCCAGTCTTTTCCGCCGTTCCCAACACATTCTTAAGCGACAACGCATTTATTGCATTCGCACGATCTGGATGTTCATTGCAATATCCTGTGTTTGTATTTGCGGCAAGGTGAAACCAGGATCTGCACCTTGGCAAGGCCGGTGCACCATCCGTAACATCCCAGGTAAACAGATCAACCTGGCTCCCAAGGTCCTCAAATACATCCGCCCCAGGGCTTCGCCGAGTTGCCACAACCCTGTATCCCTGGCCACAGAGATATCGGACCAAATGCTGCCCGATGAACCCGGTTGCGCCTGTCACCAGGGCTGAGAACTCCTGCATGAATTCCTCAACAATTGCGGTTTGCGGCTGCCGCCCTGAATGTCGGAACCAGGTCCACCAGAGGTGCGGACCGAAGCCCCAATACATCCCGCGTCCAGTGAACGAAGGCCTCTAACCCAGCGAGAAATTCCATACCGGTATTACGCACAAAGCTTCGAGACAGAACCTGGTTGAATGGGGGACGGTCAAGGTCTGAAAAATCATAAGGATGAAAATACAGATGTACATACTGCTCGGACAACATGGTTAACCTGGTACATAGTTTGGCATAACCGAGTCCGGCATTGCGGAACCAAACCCAGGAGAATGGAAGCCGCCCCCAGGGTGTGACCGTAACTGGAACCACGAGAATCCCCTGGTGAAAAAATGGTCTTCGTGAGTTCAAAGAGATACGGTTATCCGCTTCTCCTTCAGCCGGAGACGCAGCGCCGCTTCCTCCAATCAGAAACCTCTTGAGTCGCTTGTTCACATTGAAAATCGTGGGATGAAGTGAACTGTCGTATTCGAACCCTAATTCCCCCAACAAGGTATGGGAGGGGTGATAGAACTGGGGTGCGCGAAACCCTCGGATGGCCTGCCCTGTCATATCCTCGAGTCCGCATTTACTGCGCTTGATGTAGTCTCGGCTCTCTTCTTCTGGCATCGAGCTGTAATCGTGATCGTGATGGTAGCCGTGACAGGCAATTTCGTGACCTTGTGCAATAATCGAAGATAGCGCCCCTGGACAAAATTCAGCGAACTTCAACGTGAAAAAAAAAGTGGCACGGAACTGCAGTCGGGCTGCCAGATCCACCAACCGCTCCGTACCAGG
Organism: Latescibacteria bacterium UBA2968; assembly: GCA_963694355.1. Taxonomy (GTDB): domain Bacteria; phylum Latescibacterota; class UBA2968; order UBA2968. The sequence goes on from CAVOEZ010000246.1 coordinate 5,334, forward strand.
CATACTCAATTCATACATCTTTTTCATCGGCATCCCTAGCCCGAACTGGTTGCCAAAAAACTCCTCCATGTCAAACGTCAAATGTAGATTTTTTTGCTTGCCCGCCTCTACCATAGCATGTCTCTTTGCCTCCCAAGGCTCAATCAGGTGAATAGACATGATCTTTTTCACTCCCAACCTTTTGGTATATACTGGGAGCAGGTTGTTGTTCCTCGAAACACCACTCGGGCCAACGCGATTGGGCGTAATATGGCTGGGCAGCTTTGTTCGTTGTAGGCGCAAGTACGAATTTGAAAAAATACACCAGATCCCAGAAGAATTCACCTGTCCGAATGCCCCTGATAAATCTTCGAACGATGAATGAAGGATTCAAAATGATAGCTCTCCGGTATGCATACTTCATGCACCTTTGAATCGTTTCGAAGTCTAGGTTCTCGTGGGCAAAAAGAGATACGCCCGTATAGATGTGATAGTCATCCCAGTTGTATGACCTAATCAACCCCTTCTTCACATAATCGTTAAACATTTTTGTTCCCGGAAATGCAATTGTGATGCTAAATTTGAGCATTTGTAGAGGGAGGCTTCGTGCAAATTCAATGGTCTCCATCATTGTTTCTTCTGTATCGCAGGACAGGCCTAACATAAAGAATCCGTTTGTTTCAACTTTCGCTTTATTAGCCATCCGGACTGCCGCAGCCCCCTTCTCAATTGTTGCCCTCCCTCCTTTTCCAAACTCCTTCAGGACTTCATCATTACCGGATTCGAAACCGAACGATACACGGTAGCAACCGGCCTTCTTCATCGTGGCAAACAAGCGCTCATCCGCACTTTCCACACGAATCCCATTCGTACAGGCCCAGGGCACCTTTACGCCCGAATCTATGATAGCTTCACAGACCGACACGGCCCATTTCTCATCGGAAGTAAAAATGTCATCCGCCACCATGAATTCTCTGAATCCCAATTCGTACAAGTATTTTACTTCTTCTGCGCATCTCTCCGGAGATTTTTTGCGATATCCAAGGGCCATGGTCATTTTGCTAGCACAATAATCGCATTTAAATACGCACCCCCTGGAAAATTCAATTGTCGTCATTGGGGGCTCCTT
>CAVOEZ010000247.1:0-6409 GCA_963694355.1 Latescibacteria bacterium UBA2968
CCACAGGCTTCCGGACTCACGGTCCGCTCATAAATCCGTACCCTTCCAGCAATCATCTCCATTTCTAGTAGGAGACCCACTCACCGTGCCCGCCTTTAGCTTCAGGGATGGGTTGAGATACCAGACCACAACCACCTGCCGTCTGGTAGGCGAGCATTGTTACATCTTCGTCGAAGACGACGTGTGGGGAACGCCCCGAATCACCGAAGATGGAATTTCCGCACTTGCCCTGGCCTTCGATCGCCAAACCTCTGTTGCGTCGGAAGAGGGGATCTTCGATATCACAACCCGGATCTTCGGCACGCCACCTGATGTCGATGGAGATCCACGCATTATTATCGTTGTCCTCGACATCATCGACAGCGCCCTCAGTGGAACCTTTTCCGGATATTACGATACGGAAAATCAGATGCCACCCGTCTCAAGAGAAATTGTCTACATCGACAGCAACCCCGTGGACCTGGACAGCGATCTCGCACGCGCCACACTTGCTCACGAATTCCAGCATGTACTTCACTGGGCCGCAGACCCGGATGAGAACAAGTGGGTGGACGAGGGTTGTTCCGAATATGCAGAATTGGCCTGCGGCTACAAAGACTCCTCCTCCTCTTCGGCTTCCAGCTATCTGCAGGTGCCCAATCTGCTGCGGGGCTCGGACCCATCTTTTCTGATCTCCTCCACCACCGGTATCTCCGATGAAAGCAGCTGGGGAAGCAACGGATTTTATCTCCCCATCCTCTTCGACCAGTCCTTCCTTCTGGTGACTTATTTTGCGGAACAATTCGGACATCAGGCTGTTGCCAGGCTGGTAGCTGAGCCTGAGAATGGTATGACCGGGGTGGACAATACACTCGAATTACTGGGAATTGAAAAGAGATTCTGGGACTTCTGGGGGAACTGGATGGCGTCCGTACATCTCGATCAGGATGGCGAACTTGGTTTTCGCCAACTGGACATCGGCGAGGTCAGGCGCGACACACTGAACGTGCCATTAGAGCCTTTTTCCCTAAAAATACAGCTTTGGGGTGTGGACTACTTTGTGATGGAAGGGATGGATGGGCAGGGGATATCTGCAGATATATCCAGCCAGAGCGATCTGCTTGCAGTCATCATCACAGAAAACGAAAGTGGTGCCTCCCAATCAACGATCCCGATCCCCGGAGGGTCGGTTCGGCGCATTGGCTCCTACGGAACCGGGAGAAACGTTCTGGCATTTACGAGAACGTCCAGCCAGTCGGATTCTTACTCACTCTCGGCCCAGCCCATTTCCGGCTCCGATCCGGCGGCCTGCGACTTCGACGCTAGCGGTCTGGTAGATCTTTCTGACTTTCTCCTGTTTGCATCCAAATTCGGCAAATCTTCAGGTCAGGCAGGATTTGACTCGAGCATGGATCTGAATGGCGGGAACCGGATCGACCTTGCGGACTTCCTCATCTTCGCGAGCAACTTCGGAGTCTTTCCGTAACAAAAACAGAAAGGGCGCGTGCTCGAATCCGAACACGCGCCCAATCGATCGCTACGAATCTGCCTATTCCCCCTCCATGCCCAGATCCAACATTTTGGGCCCCTCTGAAATATAATCCTTCGTTTTCACCTCTTCTACCAAGCGCAATCGTTTGGTCACATTTGCAATTCGTTTGGCATCCACTTCGACCTGTTTCAATTTCTCCCTCATGTCCTCACTAAAATCCTTTTCGGAAAGCATCAGCATCTGGGCCGTGGCCAGGATGGTGGTTAGCGGATTGTTCACTTCGTGATTGACCGCAATAGCCGTCTCACGGACAGCGCCCAGTCGCTCCGTCACAATTTCCGCTCGTCTTAACTCCTGTTCCAGCAAAACCTTTTCCGTTACATCCTCCGAAACCTGTATGGCGCCGATCGTTTGCCCCCTACCGTCCTTCAATGGTGAAATCTCCACTGATAACACCAGATTTCCTTCGAGCGTTTGATAAATCCGCTGGGCATCGGAATAAGTTTCGCCTTTAACAAGAACCTGCTGGGTGATTGCCTTCCAATCCAGACCAACGTCTTGTTCTGACAATTCGGATACCGGCATCCCTATGGCATCGATCCAACTGATCCATGTGCCCAGTCTCTGCAGAAATCTCTCCTGAGCCCTGTTCATATTTGTAACACGCATCTCCTGGTTCAAGACCACGACACCCAGTTGAATATTGTTGAGGATGTCTTCCAGATACCTTCTGGTGGTTTCCCGAATATCCTCGAGACGGTTGGATTCAGTCACATCACTGAACAACACCATATAGCCCGGATCCGGGCGGGCTTCAATAGATCCAACCGTGACATCGAATACCCGTTCTCTCCGTTCCCACTGGAACTGAACTTCATTGCCTGGCCGGCGGACCTTGCCAGCAGCCTCCGTCAACAGCCCTGCGAAATCCTTTTCCCCGGACATCAATTCTCCCAATTCAGAAAGACTCTGCTCGAATTCTCCCGAGGTCAGACGCACACCAAAAACGAAAAACCCCTTTCGACTGCCTGAAAGAGGTTTCAACTCCCCATCCAAAACCAGGAGTGCACAAGGGGCGTAAGTCAGAGTTCTCAAATCGATATTCAATTCATCCTCACCATTCTGGTCGCCCACTGGCCAATTTTACCTGGCGACGTCTCGCATCTCCTCCACCATCTGATCCATGATCTCCTGGAGGTCCTCCACCTTGAGCTTCAACGTATCCATCGCTTCCATCGAAAGCTCAGGAATTCTGTTGTCTCCCCCCGAACCAAATCCTTCAGCCCTCACCAGAATATCAGCCAGGTGGATTACGGCAGTTCGGTCGGCATGTTGACGGGAAGGATGGAAACTATGGTGATACATAATGGGTTCAACCAGCTGACTCGGCAACTGCCACTTGTCGAGCAACCAGCCGCCCACATTTGCGTGGGTCACCTCCATAACCTCCTCTTCAGCCAGGTAGAAAAGCATATTTTCTCCCTCGACAAGCGCAAGCGTCTTCTCAAACACCTCTTTCATATGCTCTTCAATCACTACTTTTCCCAGATCGTGCAGCAGACCCGTAACACTGATCTCCTCCGGATCTTCCAGTTCCAGATATCGGGCAATGATGCTGCAGGTACGGGCGCAGGCCAGGGAGTGCTGCCAGAGACCCGCCATGGATTGGGCCATCATATCCAGGACAGAGGTAGACAGCACGAGTGTCTTTACCACATTGAACCCCAGCAACACCATCGCATGGGGAATGGTAGAGATCGGCTGGGAAAAGCCATAGAAACCTGAGTTCACAAGTTTCAGCACCTTGGCCGATAGAACCTGGTCCTTCGAAATCTCCTTGCCTACCTCAACGGCCGTCGTCTCCGGATTATCCAGCATCGTAGTAATCCGTGTCACGCTGCCCGGCAATGTCGGGAGGGATGTAATTTTTTCAACCTGCCGCCTCATCTCGCTTCTTTCCATTGCCCCCTCAGGTCGACTCACGGTCCCTCAAGTGCTGCTGAGCAATCCGTTTGATCCCCATCATCATGCCGTTGTTTTCAAACCCTTCGAATCTTATGTCCAGTTCTTCCATCAATTCTTCAACCGTCTTTGGCGGGGGCGCATTCGGATCGTCTCCCTGGACCAGCAGCTCCCTGACACCCATCTTCTGCAACCGGAGAATAAGGGATGGTGTCAATATCGCCCCACTGGGAAGAATTACTATTCCACGTTCATTCTTGACCGGCTCCGCCACTTCATCGCCGGGTTTGGCCTCTTCTACAATGATCAGTCGCATAAATCCAGACTCTCAAAAATCGACACCTGGTTTACCAGGCAACTATTCCGCAAGCGTGGCATTGTTCCAGTAAGTCTTGAAGTGGTCCTGCATCCAGGTCAGGGGTGATCTCATCAAAACGTTGAACCCACCCCACGTCCAGAGTTTCACACGGGAGCGACCGGATGTCGCTTCTAAAACGCCCCGGCGGTCATCGGCCATCTCTACAGCCTCCTGACCCATTTCAGTCAACTCGCGTTGATACTGAAAGGAAATGGATCGAAGGGCATGATCTGCAATCTTCTCCGGTTCCAGCACCCTGGTGTGGGGGCAAACCGTCTGTCTTTCAGCATAGAGAAAGGAGGTCACCCAGGCCGAAGGAAACTCGTCCCGAAGCTCGGAAGCGGTCGTTTCGACCTGCTCTCTCCTCAACACTCCGAATGTCCGACACACCAGCGGCCGAACCGGATGGATCGAGCACCCACCTTCAGTCGTCAGGAAGGGGCAGCGTTCCGGGCGCTCCTCTGTGACACTCAGAAGCTCCTCCTGCCGGTCTTCCGGAAAGTTCGCCTTCACATAGTCGGCGATGTTCCAGTATTCCACTGCGTACAGTGGATACATGGTAGCGAACTCCGCGACCATTTCGGCCTCGGTAAGTTCACAGCACTGACCCAGTCGGTCGCAATGGCAGGATACCGCGGGCACTTTGCTGTAGATATCTTCGAGTCGCTCGCGATATGTGTCCGAGAGGCTCCTCTCAGACGCCGGAGCGATCTGGAGCAAATCATCCTTCAACGTCTGGCTCCGCGTGGCGCAGGTAAATTGATTTGATAAAAGGCATCTCGCCCTGGGTACACCGCTGAGTCCCCAAGTTCCTCTTCTATACGGAGCAGCTGATTGTACTTTGCAACCCTGTCGGATCGCGATGCAGATCCCGTCTTGATCTGACCAGCGTTAGTGCCTACTGCAATATCAGAAATCGTCGTATCTTCCGTCTCTCCCGATCTGTGCGAGATCACAACGGTATAGCCTGCACGCTTGGCCATTTCGATAGCATCCAGTGTTTCGGTGAGGGTTCCGATCTGATTGACCTTCACCAGGATTGAATTTCCGACTTTTCCTTCAATTCCTTTCTCAAGCCGCTCAGTATTCGTGACGAACAGATCGTCGCCCACCAACTGTACCCTGTCGCCCAGCCTGGCGGTGAGTTCCGCCCATCCCTTCCAGTCATCTTCGGCCAATCCATCTTCGATCGAAACAATGGGATATCTCTTTGTCCAATCCTCCCAGAATGAGACCATTTCACCGGAGGTTCTTTTGGATCCATCTGACTTTTTGAACACATACTTCCTACCGGAATAGAACTCGCTGGATGCCGGGTCGAGAGCCAGCAGGATATCGTTACCGAGACGGTAGCCCGCCTTCTTGACAGCCGCAGCGATCACTTCCAGCGCCTCCTCATTGGAGCCCAGACTCGGTGCAAAACCTCCTTCGTCACCCACACCTGTGCTGTAACCCGCGGCCTTCAGGACGGACCGCAGGGCGTGAAAGATCTCCGCGCCTGCCCGCAAACCTTCTCTGAAACTGGCCGCCCCAACCGGCATAACCATGAATTCCTGTAGATCCACACTGCTGTCAGCGTGTGCGCCACCGTTGAGAATATTCATCATAGGGACAGGCAGGCGGCATGCTGAAGCACCTCCAATATATCGGTAGAGGGGCATGCCGTAGGCTGCGGCCGCCGCCCGGGCGGCAGCAAGAGAAACACCCAGGATAGCGTTGGCTCCCAACTTTCCCTTGTTGGGTGTGCCATCCAGATCTAGCATTCTCCGGTCGATTGCATTCTGGTCTGATGGATCCATACCAATCACAGCGGGTGCGATCTTGGTATTTACATTATTGGCTGCCTTGGTAACGCCTTTACCCAGATACCTTCTGGCTACACCGTCGCGTAATTCCATCGCCTCGTGCTCCCCTGTGGAGGCGCCGGAGGGAACAGCTGCGCGTCCCGTAACTCCGGAACTGAGCACCACATCCACTTCGATGGTTGGATTCCCTCTGGAATCTAGAATTTCACGTGCTTTTAGCGATGAAATTTGAACCATATCCGCCCTGCCTCCTACAAGTTAGATCGAAACTCGATAACTGTCATTTTCTATACTGGACAGGACAAAATTCGCCTCTCCGCTGCAGGGCAAATATAGAAACATTGCATAATCGTAGCAAGGAGATTCCTCCTCTTCCTGAGCCACTTCAGGCACCCCGCAATGCCGCTCTAACCCGTCTCAACCGGTCGATGTCTTCACGCATGTGAGCAGTCAGAATCTGCGAAACCCGAAACAGAATCTTGAACCCCAAACGTGGATGGGTCTCAACCAGATCCATCAGATCCGGTCTGAAGAATCCGACGAGGTCGCTTCCCTCCGCTGCTACGATAGCGGTGGACCGGGGTGAATCGTCCACAAGGGAGAACTCGCCTACGAGCTCTCCCGGTCCAAGATTGCCAACAACCAGGGAGGTCCCGTCTTCACATGGGCGCACAACATCTACGCTTCCTGTCTGTATCACGAACATGCCGGAGCGGGGAACCCAGGGCCGGAGTACCTCCTCACCTGCCACGAAGTGTCTCTTATGTACAATCCTGGCAAGATCCTTCAATTCTCTCCAGGTAAGCATATCGA
>CAVOEZ010000248.1:0-6404 GCA_963694355.1 Latescibacteria bacterium UBA2968
TCGTGTGCCTGCTTTCTCGCGAGATCTGGCGTGATGGTGACAAACGCGTTCAGGTCTGGATTCAGCTCATCGATTCTCTCCAGGGCGGCTTTCGTGACCTCCACAGGAGAGAGCTTGCGGCTACGATAGAGGGCGAGTAATTCGGTGGCCGACAGGTGATGAAGTTCTTCGCTCAAAGCAATGCCCGCTCAGGTCAGGTGGGGTTTCAGTCGAGCCCAGGGAGTTCGTGCCCGGTCAGATTCAGGAGTTGGCCAACCAGACGGTAGGTGAGGCCCCAGAGTGCCGGCTTGTCCGGGCCCAGAATGTCGATGGCCGGCCAGAAGTTGTCTTTTCCCTGGAATTGATAATGGTGAAGGTGATGACGATTCCGGTCCAATAGTGTTTCGATGGTAATCCAGTAGGATTCACGCAGTTCGTAGTTGAGCCGGAGTTCAGGGATCTGGTCGATGTGGAAAACGAATCCGGACACTACGATTTTCAATGTTGTTCCGGTGACGTCATCCAACTGGCCCAGATATGCAGCTCCGGAGAGATCCAGGTGTGTTTCTTCCCGGGTCTCTCTTTCCGCTGTCTGCCTATGGCTCTCGTCATCCGCTTCAACGTGCCCACCAGGGAAGGCGATGTGGCCTGACCACGGGTCCTCTTCCTTCCGCGCTCTGACGACGAACAGGGCCTTGAGGCCGGTCGGAGACTGATTCAAAATCAGTGCGACGGAAGCCCGTTTCAAGGGCACATCTGCATCCACAATGAGGGGATTGTGGTCAGAAATGGCGTTCTGGATCTGATTGAGCGTGATCATTGCCTCGTAGTCAACCGATTCCGGGACCGCATCGTGATTCACTCTCGTGTCCGACCATCGCGATTGATGAGGGCATCAGCTGCGTGTCATTTTGATACACACGGGTGTGGGTACTTCAGTGATGTGCCCGGTTGGTGTGAGTTTCCCGGATTCCTGGTCGATGCGGTAAGAGACGATATTGTCCGTGTTCTGGTTGGCGGCAAGGAGATATGTTTCCGTAGGATCTATGGCAAAGTTCCGGGGAAATTCACCCTGTGTCGATTCATATCCTACTGTGGTGAGCATGCCGGTGTCGGGGTCCACTTCGAAAATGACCATACTGTCGTGACCTCGATTGGTTCCATACAGGAATTTACCTGAGGAGAGAAAGTGGATATCGGCGCAGTAACTGGTGCCATCGAAGTCTTCGGGAAGTGTGGACACAGCCCCGATCGTCTCAAGAGATCCCCTGGCCTCGTCATACGAGAATATGGTGACCGTGTTGTCCAGTTCATTGATCACGTATCCGAATTTCCTGTTGGGGTGGAACGCGAAATGCCTTGGGCCCGCTCCTGGTGCGGTTGGGCCATGGGGTGGCGTGTTGGGGATCAGCTTTCCGTTTTTGAAATCGATTTCGTAGATCAGCACCTCATCCAGTCCCAGGTCAGCGGAGAAGGCATATCTGTTGCTGGGATCCAGGGTGATAGAGTGTGCGTGAGGCGCTGTTTGCCTTCCTGGATGAACGCTGGACCCTTCGTGCTGTATGAAACCCGAAGCCTTGTCCAGACTTCCATCCGCATTCACGGGAAGAATCGCAACACTTCCTCCTGAGTAGTTCGCTACCAGAACATATTTTCCTGTGGCATCCACGCTCAGGTGACACGGACCCGGTCCCCCGGATGACTGGTGATTGAGGCTGGTGAGATCTCCAGTTTCTGCGTCGATGCGGAATGCAGTGATTGCTCCAGCGGGTGTCCCGTCCGTTTCGACGACTTCACTGACCGAGTACAGATATTTCTGTTCGTTGTCTATGTCCAGGAAGGTCGGATTGACGATTCCACTGGTTACGGACATGGGCTCCAGAGCGCCTGATGCCAGGTCCAGGTTGTAGATGTGAATGCCCTGGCTCTTGCCCTCGACGTGCGCTTCTTTTTGTGTGTATGTGCCGACGTAGACGATGACGCGATCAGCCATTTGTTCGAGCTCCTTTTGGAATTTCAAATCGATTTTTTTGGAGTATTCGAGCGTTTTACTGTCTGAGCAAAATGAGAGAAGTGCCTCGGTTTGTCAAGTGGTAAAGGGGCGCAAAGACTGTCCGAATGCCCCGTTCCTCACGAAGGGCATTGTCGATCCTTTCGGTCTCTCAGAAGCTTGTATCCAATGTAGGCGGTGGAGCAAATTGCCAGGGTGATGACGGGTATTCTGTAGATTTCAACAACAGGGTAACGGAAGACCGCACCAAAGGCTCCAACGGAAACAGTCAGAAACGAAATGATGAGCAGGCCCAATGCCCTCCTTACGGACAGGAAGGGCGTGGCGATAATTATCATGAGCGCTGCGTGAAAGACTATGAATCCTAGCGGTCCATTTCTCGTTGCCTCGGAAATTCGCCACTGGTAACGATACGCCCAGACCAGATACACATGAAATACAATAGGGACGATGACAGCTACATTTGCAGATTTCCAGTATTTCGAAGAAGCTGCAAATATGGCAATTGCTGCAAGACCTGCATACCCTAGTATCGCAAGCAAAAAGGTAATGGATTCTGTGGACACAGCTTCAGTCCCCGGGTTGGCAGGCGAGGTCAGACCTGGTGATCCCGTGATGCAGCCAGGCCTGGAACAAAACGACGATGAGCATGACTACGGCAGAAAGCAGATAAGGAGCTCGAGACCCAAGATGCTGGGCTGCGATCCCACCAACAAGCGGTCCAAGGAAATAGCCGCTGCCAACGATGGACTCGTGAATTCCAGTCCTGCGACCACCGCCGCCACTGAGCAGGCTGTAAAAAATACTGGCTGTGAAGGTAGCGCCAAGGGATGTCCCAAGCAGAAGCATGGCGCAGGCAAAAGCAAACGTAGAGTCGGTCATCACAAGCAGGAGAAGGCCGCAGGCAGCCAAAACCTGGACAGCGGCAAGGGGAAAAAATCTGAATTCCCATCGATTGTTTTTGGACACTGCGAGAAATACGATCACCTGTGCTAAACCTATCAGGGAGAGCAAAATCCCGAGGATATCCGTGGAGATGCCGAGGTCACTGATGAGTTTGGGGAAGAGTGCACGTACGGCGCCGGCGCTGAAGAAGCCCGCAAAATTGGCTGTTAATGCGATGGGCAGGAATCGACGTGCCTGGGATTGATGCGGAGGATTCTCCGGAGAGGAGGCCTTCCGGTTCTCGCCAGGCGTCCTGAACAACAGCATGGCAAGGCAGATGGAACCCATCAGTATGGCTGCGATGATGAAGGGAATTCTGTTCCCAATTCCGTAGAGCGCCCCTCCGGCGAGAGGGCCCACAAGAATACCCATGGACCAGCAGACATTATACCTGCCCAAAGTCTGTGACAGTTCGAACCCTTCTTTGCCATTCCCCAGCCATGCCTGTATGGGAGGCCAAAGTCCCGCCAGGGAGATTCGAATGACACCGGACAGGAGGATGATCTGAAAAACTGTTGATACAAACGGGAAAACGAGAAGCAGTGGAACCGCCAGTGCCGAGGCGGCAATCATGGTGTTTCGATACCCGCAGTTTTCAGACAAACGGCCGGCGAGGATGGACCCGACAGAGTAGACCAGGAAACTGACTGCTCCGATCAGGCCCAGATCATCGTAGGATGCACCCATATAGACGGCAAGCAGCGGGATGGCGATGCCCACGATACCGAATGCTGCATCGATCGTAAAGGAAATGGCGAATAGAAGTGGTTCTTTTTTCATTGATTGGCAGGTCGAATCAGGATCCCGGAGTGGCGGCAGTATTCACGAATCGGCGGAAGAGTTCTTGGTATGTAGGGTTTAGCCCGCTAAGCGCTTCGGGATGACATTGCAGACCGATGACAAATGGCGCGTCGGGTCTTTCAATGCCTTCAATCACACCATCGGATGTTTCTGCGGATACTACAAATCCATCTGCAATCCGGTCGATGGCCTGGTGGTGATAGGAATTCGTACGGATTTCACTTGTGGCGAAGAGGGCGTGAAGAAGCGTATCCTGCCGAATATGAATGGTGTGTGATGCGAGACTGGTGTTGGATACCTGTCTGTGCTGGAGCGGGTTTTCGATCTGTGAAGGGATGTCCTGGAGGAGTGTCCCACCTGCAGCTACATTCAAGAGCTGGGCGCCCCGGCAAACGGCAAGTACAGGTTTGGGTCGTTTCCGAGAAAGGATAAGACGGGTGAGATATAGTTGTGAGTCGTCGCATTCAGGGGAGATGTCATCGAGCGCTGGATGCGGTTCCTGTCCGTAGTGATGCGGTGCGATGTCATCTCCACCCGGGAGGAGGAGGCCGTCGATTGCAGACTCGATGCGGTCCAGGGTGCCCTCCTGCACAACAGCGGGCAGAAGAACCGGTGCACCTCCTGCACGTACGACGGCATCCACATACTGCTCCCGAACACCGTGCTCAAGTGTAGAGTCACGGTCATAAGGAGCGGGTGTGGTATGGCGGAACCCGCATGCAATTCCAATCAGCGGCAGGGGCATATACCAGACCCCCGGTGATCAGGTAACTGGCCAGTGGTCAAGATGCTCCGTCATCCGATGTAATTCAGTTTCCGATGCCGATCGTTTCTCGAGTACCGGGTTCCGAATGGTATCGGTCGTTTTGTGGGTCCACTGTAAGGGCATTTCATATTTGCGTTCGATGGTGGCTGTTTCGCTGGCCTTTTTCTGCCTTGCTCTTCGACGTGCCTGTTTCGCTCTGTCCTTTGCAAGTTTGTCCTGCAGCGAAGAGAGAATATCTACGATCTGGTCTGTGCCCTTGATCTGACGGGCCGAAAGCAATTCGAATGTTTCCCTCGCATTGAGTTCATTTGCAGATTTGCCGCGCATGTCAAAGCCGACACCCGCGAGATAGTCCAGCGTAGCGGTGTTTCTAAGCCCCTGGCTGACAACGGCGCTGGTGACCCCGAAGGCCTCCACAATATCCGATACCTGTCTTCGGTTAACCAGCCTGTCGAGCGATGTACCTGAGTTTCGCATGATTCGCCAGGGTGACCACCACGCCCCGCCTGTGCTTTCCAGTTCCTGAACGGTCTGTCTGATTCTGATCTTTGCTGCATCCGCCTATTTCTGAAATGTATTGGGTCGTTCGGCTCGCTGCTTCGCCATTTCGAAGTCTTTTTGTGCCACCGTTGGCTGCTGAAGTACGGGGGCTGGTCTTGGTGGTGCCGCCGGAGTCATTACAGTGGCTGCGACTTCCTGTTGTTTCTGATTCATTACGTAGTTTACTGCAACCGCAGACAGACCTGCAGAAACGATAACCAGAAGGGCCATTCCAAGAATAACGGGCAGCTTGCTGGTCCGGTCGCGTGAAGTGGAGGACTTCCGTTCTCTTTCCCTGATCATTCGTCTCTGATCGGTAACAGGTATGAGACGTTTCTTCTCTTTCCTGCGTGTGGCGGTTGCAGTACCCCCACCGCGCGAAGATACGCCGGCGATCAGGTCTTCAGGCAGAAGTGCATCATCTTCGGCGAGCAGTCTGTCGAAATCATTATCTTTGCGTCCATCGTCGAGCATCAGGTCGTCGTAATCCTCCATATCGTCGTCGATATCGAGATCATCCAGGTCATCTGCTCCGGATGCGAGCCCTGCTCCCGTTCCAGCGAGCTGCTGCTCGGCCCTCTGGAGTTTGATGAGGTTCAAGATCTTTCTGGGTACCTGATATTCTACATCCATTACCTCAAGGGGGCGTGAGAAATAGTCTGTAGCACCGGCTCTTAACGCGGTCTCGATCAGATCGTTGTCTGTACTGTTGACCACAACAGGGATGGCAGGAAGGTTCGGATCTGAGGCAATCTGCTCGAGAAACGGCTCCGCTTCACCCACTTCGCCGTCCAGATTCATCAGAATTAGATTGGCTTCCTGCGAGGAAAGCGCTTCTAGCGCTTCCTCATTCGACTCGACTTCTATATAGTTGTAGGTTTCGTGTGAAACGTCCAGCGCATCCTTGAAAAGCGAACGGTTGTCTTCGTCGTCATCCAGAATCAGGACGGTTGCGGTTATGATTCCAGCTTCACCTCCGCCCGATATAAGGCTTTCCTGAACAGATTTGAAATCGTCCAGAATGTCTTCGTCTACAAGGGACTCATCGCTTGAACTGGCGGGAGCTGGAGACCCTGTGGCGAGGATGTGTGCGACATCCTCTTCTACGCCTACATTCAGATTCTCCTCAAACAGGTCTCCCAGATCTTCGTCATCGAAATCATCGTCCAGCGAATCGATATCTTCCTCTGACGTGTCCTCGTCGTCCGAGTCCAGATCGTCGAAGAGGGAGTCAAGGTCGTCATCGCCATCTTCCTCCAGGTCCAGACTCATTTCGTCTGCGTCGGACTCGGGGTCATCGAGATCGTCGAGAAGCGAATCAAGATCATCTGAGTTTTCGGATGCATCTTCGTCGTCATCCAG
>CAVOEZ010000249.1:0-6402 GCA_963694355.1 Latescibacteria bacterium UBA2968
GATACGCCTGCAGCGCCTTTCTGAAACTTCGGAGATCGCAGATTCCAGTTCCAGAAATCTCACTCGAAGCATAAATCACAGAGGCTGTGGGAGACAATCTCGAGAACCACATCGCAGCGGACACCTGTGTATCCAGCGCCCGCTCATATGAAACCTGGACCTCCTCCTGCCTGCGCGCGATATTCGCGAAACTCTCCCGCCAGAATTCGGCGGAAACCGCCCCCCGTACCTTTTGCGGATCGGTCGTTGTGCGTCTGTACTCGCGAGCCCTGCTCCTGCGATTATCATCTTCCGCTTTTCCAATCGCCCATTTTTCGCGTTCGACTTCCTGTATCGACGGAGCCGGCAGCAGGCTGTGTGCGAGATAGGGACTCACATTGGGTAACCCAACCGTCAGTGCCACCCAGACAGCAATCAGCGCGGTAATCGAAGTAAATGCCCGTGTCGTCATCGACGACACCATCAGACCCAGGGAATAAAAACACCCCGTATACAGCATCGCCGCCAGAACAAGAACTGCGAACGCCACAAATTCACCACGTGACAGACTCACTGAAGGAGAAATCACCACCACGGCCAGACTGCAGATCGCCGTAAACACCAGGGGAACGGCCAGCGCCAGATATCCCCCCAGCCACTTCCCGATCACCAGCTTATCCCTGGGAACAGAAAAGGAGAGTGTGAGCCTCAATGTGCCCGCCTCCTTTTCTCCAGAGATGAGATCATAGCTGAAAACCAGAGCACGCAGCCCCATGACCAACGCGACGAAAGTCATCAAATCCACCGTCTGAAACAGATCCGCAACGAGATTCGCCTGCTCGAACTGGTCCTCGGTACGGGGATCCCGGTTGGCCGTCACTCTAACGCTCATCGGCCGGGAAGGCTCCAGACCACGGTAGAAAATCCCGAGGGCAGTGGGCTTCTTGTCCAGCGAAACTCCTGAATAAGTCAAAGGAAAGGGATGGGAATAGGTCCTGGCTTCTCGTCCGTGATCGACCCGGTTCACGCGGTAGTCTCCCAGGGAGATCCCGTATGCATGCGTACGTACAATGGTGGCCCCCACCCCGACAGTCAGACACAGGATGAGCGCCACCAGAAATCGAAGACTGATGAGATACTCGAGAAACTGTTTTCTTATAATCCTTCCTAGCACGTTACCCTCACCATCCGCCTAAGCCGGTTCTGATTGAGGACAGTCAAACGGTGGAACATCCTCTCGATTATTCAAACGTACTATCGAAATCATCCCGAATGGCCTGATATCCATCCTTCAGCATGATTATGGCCGCACCGCAGGCGAAGAACTGGGCGCCCTCTTCTGCGTTCAGCTTGTGTGCCTGCTCTGCGCTCCCAACGGGCATCCCCCAGAACTTTCCGTGCTTCTTCGCGGCTGCGGCAATCAGCTTTCGCGCCTCGGTCATCTGCGGGTGGTCGAATTGACAGGGTATACCCAGCGACTGGGTCATGTCCGCGGGCCCGAAAAAGAACCCGTCGACCCCGTCCATCTTCGCCGTCTCCTCCAGAATATCCAGCGACTCCTTGTCCTCCACCTGTAAAAGAACGAACGTCTCTTTCTGGGCCCACGCCATATACTCCTGCATTGGAACGAGACTGTATTTCGCTGGAGCTTCGACCCCATCCATGCCCCGCAATCCCACAGGACTGAAACGAGAACACTTGATCACCCATTCCGCCTCATCTATGGTCCTCACGTGCGGCACCATCAGCCCACTCGCACCGGCTTCAAAGGCGCGATAGAAGGAGTGATCCCCCTCCTTGCGAATCCGAACCATCGGCTCCATCCCCGAAGCGCGACAGGCCAGCCCCATATTGAACACCTGATCGTAATCATAATCCTGATGTTCCATATCTATCCACAAACAGTCGAATCCGATCAGCCCCATCATCTCCGGAATCTTGGGCGAGGGATAGGGTGTGGCACTCGAGCAAAGCACATATTTGCCCTCACGAATTCGCTGTAATACCCGGTTCGGCTGCAGTGCTGCATTGGGACGCTGCGCTCCCATAGGGTCATCCTTTCAGTGTATGTCGAAACACGCATGAACTATGTTGCACAATTTGCCATTCAATCTGAAATAACCGTCAGGACCGTGCAATCGTCAATACATAATATAGGGCAGGTCCCGCCAGAGAAGGTCGTCAACCAAATGGGAGCTGCTGCAAAACCGGAGGACGTGTGTAGATTCGAAAAACACGCCAGGGACCATTTAACCGGTTGAAAGAACCATTGCGGTCGGACAATCGATGGCCGCATATTCCGATCACCGAATACGCAGGAGACAATCCATTGAATCGGAGCAGAACCGCTCATTCGCGAAACTACGGAAGGACGAAGGTCACGCTGGCCTGCAGCAACTTTCTGCAGGCACTATCTGGAACATATCACATGCCAATTGTGCAAACGGTCAGTTCAGAATCCTGCGTGAATGAAATGCGGGGTAGTCGAACAAACGGTCAATCTACTTACAAGCTTTGGAGAGCACACGAATGAGAGTAGCCATTGCTGAAATCGTGCAAGAAACAGACAGCTTCAATCCGGTACACAGCGGTCTTCCGGAATTCGAAAGGTATGGTCTCTACCAAGGGCGAGAAATTCTCGAAAAGGTCCCTGGCGTCGGGATGCTCGGGGCGTTCCTGGACCTTGCACAGGATGAACTAAAGGGAATGGAGCTCTTCCCCATCCTCAGGGCCTGGGCGGGTGCTTGCGGGACGTTGACCGCTGAAACTCTGGACTACTTCGAGTCGCGAATCGTGGAAGGACTTCAGGCAGCGCTGCCGCTGGACGGATTCTACTTCGCATTACACGGTGCGGCTGCGGCCGAAAATGATGATGACCTGGAAGGCCATCTGCTCGAAGCTGCGCGGCGGGTATTGGGCCCGGACGTCCCGATCGTCTCCCCAATGGACCATCACGGAAATATCACGAAACGAACGGTCGAAAACACCGACATCATTGTGGGACATACAACTCAGCCGCACGACCCCTACGACACCGGGCAGATCGCAGCGAAGCTTTTCTATCGACAGCTCAAGGGTGAAATCAAACCCACTGTCGCCTGGCACAAGATCCCGATGATCACGCCGCAGGACCAATTCCTCACCTCCAGCGGACCTATGAAAGAGCTGTTCGATCTCGCGAGAGATATGGAGCGCCGACCCGGGGTTCTGACCGCCTCCCCGTTCCCAATGCAACCGTGGCTGGACGTCAAAGAAGGCGGCTGGGCGTGTCTCGTCTACACCGACGACGATCCGGAACTCGCCGTGGAACTGGCGAGTCAACTCTCCGCGAAAGCGTGGGAAATGCGTGACCAGTTCTGGGCATCCAGCCGTGTCGCTCCAGACGAAGCGGTCAAGCAAGCCGAGGAAGCCGACGAGGGATTGATCATCCTCTCAGACACGGGCGACTCAGTCTACGGCGGCGCTCCCGGTGACAGCACCTGCATACTGCGCGCCCTCGTGGAGGGCACGCTGTCGAAACCAGCGCTGATCCCATTACTGGATCCGGTCGCTCTGGGTCAGGCGGCGGAAGCCGGCGTCGGGAGTCAAGTCACACTTTCCGTTGGCGCGAGGCACGACAATGTTTTCAACCGACCCGTCGAGATCACGGGAACTGTAGCTGCAGTCTCGAAGGGACTCACTGCGAGTCTGAATCGATACGGAACTGCAGAAATCGGGCGCACCGCGCTCATCGAAATCGGTCAAGTGAAACTCGTCTTGATGGCCAATGCAGGATTCGCGATCAACCAGCCGATCCTATACACCCACCTGGGACTGGATGTCTCCGAGGCCAAAATGGTCGTCGTCAAAACGGCGAGCAACTTCCAATTCTTCGAACCGTGGCGAAAAGGGCTCATCCGAGTGGACTCTCCTGGAATGACGCAGTCGGATTTAACGGCATTCACCTGGGAGCACCTACCCCGACCGCTCTATCCCCTGGACAAGCTGGAACAGTGGGAACCTGGTCAGAACTGACCGGAGAAAACTGGAGCACGCATGAAAATCTCCGACATCATACTTACGAAAGTGAGCGGCACCGGGGACCTGCCCGAATTCCCACCAGGTGACCGCCAGGTGCGACCAACGGATCTCTATCCCGAACCAGAACGGTCCGCAGGTAGATCGAATCGAAGCCAGAATCCGGAACGACACGCCATATACATCGAAGTCCTCACTGACGGAGGCGTGTCGGGAATCTTTGGCCCAATTCAGGAGGCGCAGGCCTTCGTCATCCAGAAATCCCTCCGGCCCTTCCTGATCGGGAAAGACCCATTGGCCACTGAACTACTTCTCGACCAAATGCTGCGTCTCGATCGGCACGGCCGCTCCGGGACTTTCATGACCGGCGTGAGCCCCGTGGATTGTGCACTGTGGGATCTGAAGGGTAAAGCGTGGCTTCAACCCGTCTATCGACTGTTGGGTGGGCCTACCAGACCCACTGTCCCTGCATACGCCAGCATGCTCGGATTTTCGGTAGACCCGGAAACCGCGGGAGTTACCGCACTGGAGTACCGGGACAAAGGATTCACTGCGCAGAAGTGGTTCTTTCGGTTTGGACCCATCGATGGCCCGGAAGGGAAAACCAGAAATCTCGCGATGGCCAGTGCGGTGCGCGAGGCCGTTGGACCACACTATCCACTTATGTTCGATGCGTTCATGGGATGGGACGTCCCCTATGCCACGGACATGGTCAGAGCTCTGGAGCCCGTGAATCCAACCTGGATGGAAGAACCAATTCCGCCGGAACGTGTGGGATCGCTACGCAAACTCAGGGAATCGTCCCGCGTCCCCATCGCTACCGGTGAGCACGTCTACACCAGGTGGCAGGTAAAGGAACTCCTTGTCGGCGGAGCGGTCGATGTCCTGCAGACTGATCCGGACTGGACCGGTGGCATATCCGAATTGGTGAAGATCTGTGCGCTGTCTTCCGCCTTCGACACTCCCGTGGTCGCCCACGGCCACTCACTGCTCCCGGCGCTCCACGTGGCCGCATCACAATCACCGGCAACAGTTCCCTATGTCGAGTATCTCATTCGTGGACAGGAGACGAAGCAATTTTTCCACAAACCGGTCTACAGGCCCGAGGGCGGGTCACTTGTCCTGCCGGAGCTGCCGGGATTGGGACTCGTCCTTGACGATGAGAGAATTGGATCGAGTGAACCTATCAGGTTTTAGGTACGAGGGTGTGGCGCCTGCGAGAGGGAAACAAGTGGCAGGCGGGCGACCGAGCCGGTCGCCCCTACGGTGGATGCGTCCGGGGAATTTCTGAATTGATCTGTTCGAGGGAAGTGTTATGAATTTTCATGCAAATACAAAAGACCTGGGAAATGGGTTTCGAGATCACGGTGTTGCGACCCCGATTAGTAATCATCGCGGTACAGTAGCGACTGTCGATGGCGAAGGAAGGCCTATCGTCCTCGTCTGGCTCTTCGACATTCGGGGCGCCAATACGCTGCTCGTGATCGATGCTACTACGGGCGAAACGACGGAAATGGATGTGCCCTTTCCGCCTGGCGGAGATTGTCCCTACGCCTCGTTGCTGTCATCGAGGAACAGATACTACACCCACTACAACAGTTACTTCGTCGAATTCGATGCTGAATCCCTTGCCTTCACCTTTCACCAGAAAACCACCCCCCAAATGACGATGGGTCTGACGGAAGATGATCAAGGCATCATCTGGTCAGTCACCTATCCACAAAGCGGTGTGGTTTCCTATAACCCTGTCAGCGGTGAATTCAAAGACTATGGTCACGTCTACGAACAGAACTGGCGACAATATCCAACCACCCTCGCGGCAGATGAAACGGGATGGCTCTATTTTGGCGTGGGGACCACAAGCAGCCAGATTATCTCGTTCGACAGGCAAACAGGACAGGCCAAGCCACTTCTAACAGAGGAAGAACGGGTGTCCGGCACAGGCTACGTCTACCGGGATCAGGACGGCAAGGTATACGGACTCAAATCCACAGCAGGACCATTTGTGGATGCCACGGGGGAAGAAGACGAATGGTTCTCGTTGTATGAAGGCGAGCGCACTCACGTCGGTCGTATCCAAATGCAGAGGAAGCGAATCCTGACCGGCGCGCAGGGCTACTTCCACGCAGAATTTCCCAGCGGCGATCGGATCCACCAGTGTGACCTCGTGGACCGAAAACTCATCATTCAGTCCACCGACGGAACGTTGAGGGAGCTTGCGTTCGACTACGCTTCTGAGGGTGCAAGAATAGAATCCCTGGCGGTAGCTCCCGACAACACCATCTGCGGCGGGACCTGCTTCCCAATGCGGTTCTTCAGTTATAATTCCACCTCCGACGAATGGATCAACCGCCAGAGCTATGGTCAGTGGAACACCGTTGATCGACAGGACGAGCGATTTTACGT
>CAVOEZ010000250.1:0-6396 GCA_963694355.1 Latescibacteria bacterium UBA2968
GCATTTTCCACACCAGCTCAACTTTTTCAACAAGCCCTGGGCAAACTCAACCTAAGTTCACTTTATTGCACTTCGTAGTTGAATCTGCGGCATATAATTCAAGATAGGGTCGGGGCACTACCTGCACAAGGGGACTTATTGAAGGATGTATGAATTGAAGGAACCCGGGGAGCTCTGATTAAAGTCGCGATATCGGTGGAATAAACAAAACAAGGGATCACGCTGAATCTGCGCAACCCCTTGTTTATTATTGATCGAGAAAGGATTCGAACCTACGACGCCGTATTTTCAATGAGGAATCCCTCTGAGAGATCCCTGCTACCTGTAGGCGTCCTTCCTGGCTTCAATGGTTAGAACGTGGACCATCCGTTCATCATCTTGCTGCAATCAGGCAACCCGTCCTCGACCCTCCTCCGCATCGGTCAGACCGGGCTTCAGGCTCAAGTTCAGGCTGCGGTTGTTCCCAATCTCCTCCATTTCGAATTCGTCAATGTATTCCGCTCGCTCAAGGTATCGGAGAACGGCCGTTTCTATGAAGTTCGATAACGAACGAATGTCCTGTGCAGCACGACTGCGAAACAGTTCGTGAATGTCATCGCTCAATTGTAGAGTGACAGTTTTCGACACGTCAACTCTCCCTTCTGCCTATGTACAACACTCATCAGTCCCTATTCGAACCACTTCGGGCGGCCCATCGATAGCCCTCCTTGCCTTTCCCACGATCGTCACTCCTGGTGCGATCTCCTGCCTTCCGGTTCGCCACACGCGCGCCCCTTGGAGCATTTGCCGGAATCAGGCACTCCGGTCGACTGCCGATCAGATCTTCTCGCCCGGCCTTCTCCAGAGATTTTCGGACACTAAAGTAGTTCTCCGGCATGAAGTATTGGAGCAGCGCTCGCTGCGGCGCTCGCTCGCTCGGATTTCGGGCGATCTTCACCGGCTTCATCGTCATCGGATCGAGCCCTGTGTGGAACATGCAAGTTGCGATATCCATTGGCGCCGGAATGAAATCCTGCACCTGTCGCGGCCTGTAATTGTTTTTCTTCAAGAACTGGGCCAACTCGATCATTTCTTCGATACCCGATCCGGGATGGCTCGAGATGAAATACGGCACGAGATACTGATCCTTACCCGCTTTGGTGGACGCCTCCTTAAAACACTCACTGAATTCTTCGAACGTATTCTGGGCGGGTTTCTTCATTAAATCGAGCACCGAATCACTCACGTGTTCCGGCGCCACCTTGAGATGGCCCCCTACGTGATGTTCGACCAGCTCCTTCATATACTCCGGATCTTTCCTGGCGAGATCCATACGGATCCCGGAGGCAATATTGACCTTTTTGATCCCCTCTACTTCACGACTCTCACGCATCAATTGTATGAGCGGTGCGTGGTTTGTATCGAGCAGCTTGCAAACCTTTGGATGGACGCAAGAGGGCCGCCGGCAAATGGCCTCGACCTCCGGTTGCTTGCAGCGCATGCGATACATATTCGCAGTAGGTCCCCCCAGGTCACTCACATTGCCCTTGAAATCAGGATCCTTTGCAAGCGCATTGATCTCTTTCATCACCGAGGCCCTGGAGCGGCTCTGAATTGTCCGGCCCTGGTGGAGCGTGATAGAACAAAACGTACATCCCCCAAAACACCCGCGCATGATCTGCACCGAGTCCTTGATCGTCTGCCACGCCGGAATTGCGCCGATCTCGTCGTAGCTCGGATGGGCTTTGCGAAGGTATGGGAGCTCGTGAACCGCGTCCATCACCGCTTCGCTCAACGGCAAGGGCGCCGGGTTGATCACCACCGTTCGGTCCCCATGCGGCTGCACCAGACGGCGGGCATTCAGGGGATTCGTCTCCTGATGGAGTCGCCGGGTAGCCTGCGCAAAAGCCTCATCGTTCGTCTGCACCTCCTCAAAGCTCGGCAGGGACAGCGTCTTTGAATCGCATGCCGCATCATCAAAGCGATGCTCTGCCAGCGCTTCGCTCTTCCCGAGCAGATACGCCACACCACGCAGGTCTCGCAGATCTTTAACAGTCTCCCCCGCGGCCAGGCGCTGGGCGATCGTCAGCAAAGTATTCTCTCCAGAGCCGTATGCCACCAGATCCGCTTTGGAACTCACCAGACTGCTCGGCATCACCGTATCGGACCAGTAGTCAAAGTGTGCGGCTCTTCGCAGCGAAGCCTCGACGCCACCCGCGATCACCGGAATGCCCTTGTAGGCCTCCCGACAGCGCTGGGAATAAACGGCATTCGCCCGATCTGGACGCATCCCGATCTTGCCATCCGGCGAATACGCATCTGCGTTCCGCCGCTTCCTGTTTGCGGTATAGTGGTTGATCATGGAATCCATCGCCCCGGCACTCACCGCATAAAACAGCCTGGGCGGACCGAGTTCACGCCACGCCGAAACACTCTTCCAATCCGGCTGGGCGAGAATAGCGACCTTGAACCCGTGGTTCTGGAGCCAGCGGCCGAGGATGGCTGCCGCAAAGGACGGATGGTCGACATACGCATCCCCCGAAACGAAAACGACATCGGGCTGGTCCCAACCGAGCGCGTCCATCTGCTCGCGACTCATGGGGAGATACCGTTCCATTGCCTTGCTTGAAATGCTGTCGTTCAATCCAAATCCTCCTGCGCCAAACAGCCAAAATCAACCGTTGGACAATTAACTTGTGATGTAGCCTTCGTACATAAGTTCAGGCCAGGCTAAGTTGCCCGACCTGCCAGGTGCGGCAGTGTACTGGACGAAGGCGAGCCCTGAAAATTCTCAGGAATCGCTCCGACACCCCCCAGCCTACCCGGTGGTTCTTCCCGAATGTGTGCTCCCATTGCGTGGGGGCACCTTTAATGTAATGGATTCGCAGTCATCCGCCAACCCGCACGGCCTGTACTCAGCCTCAATCCTTCACCCTCATTACCACACAAGTCATGTCGTCAGACTGCAGCGTATCGCCCTGGAAAGCGGCCACGTCGGCGAGGAGGTGATCGATGGTGGCTTCCGCAGACAGGTCAGCCCTGCAGGCCTGGAAGATGGAAGCCTCCGTACTTGCATAACCGAATTGGTCGCCGCCACATTGGCTGCCCTCTCCCGGGTGTCCTCTGCTTCAGGATATCGTAGAAAAAATCAATTCGAATTTCCTCTCTACCGGAAATTATATGCACACTTTTATCTATTAGGGCAAACAAGTGCCCCTCCGAAAATCAGGAGAGGCAAATACATACCTGTTGCAGTTACCTGTTACCCTATTCCTTATCCTCCGCTTTCCCAATCTCTCTGACCCGCTGCTCCCCGTTCGCGTCCAGGATGCCGCCGGCCCTGTCGATTGTTCGCCACGCGAGCGCCAGATTCGTCTCTTCGAGACGCTCAAACGGAATCTTGCCATAACGTCCCGCGAGGTGCAGAACGTCTCCGCGGGTCAGGAGGCTGCTGTATCCCACAATCGTGTAGTTGCGCTCCGGATCGATATCCGTCTCCACGATGCGACTGCCGCGCGGCTTCGAACGATCAAACGCGTAGCGGCATCCGGAAACCTGGACCAGGAACTGCTCCGCACCCGGCTCGTTCTCCCGGATGTTGTCTTCGAGAATCTCCAAAAGAGTCTTTCCATCCATCTTAAACCTGGCCAGCGTCTGATTGAACGGTCGCAGCCAATTGAACAGCTCGATCATATACACATCCTGCCCGTCCCGCATCGGAACGCCGCGGTAGTGTCGATGCGTTGCAATGGCCATATCTGCTCCCGTTGCCTCCCGCATCGCGTCCGTAATCCAGTTGCCAAGCGTAGTCGTCCCAGCCACGTTCTCCGCAGTGGGCGCCCGGCCTACCTTCCCAATCAGGTTCGTCCGGTATGCTGTGTAAGGCCGTAGGTTGCGGGGCTCCACGCGCGCTTTCCACGCGTCACCCTCCGGTTCAAAGCGGATCTGCTGTAATGCCTCACACCGATCGTCGAACGCAGCCGTCCCATTCACCTCGACCCGGATCGCGACGTCCAGATCCAGAAGTTCGGGCTCCGGACGCAGGATGAACCCGTCCACATTCTGGACTTCCACGCTGATGGAGTTCCCCTCCCCGACCGCGGCATCGATCCTGCCCGTTGTTCCGATAGACCGGATCGCGAAGATCTCCGTCCAATACGCACGCCCATGAATTGGGAAGTATGCCCGGTGCGTAACCCGCTTCGGATGCCTCACCCGCTTCTGCTCCAAAGCCCAATCCAGCACGCGCTCCGTGGAAACGTCCATCGTATTGTGCCCCACACCCGGGATCATCCACAAGGATATGTGATCGTATCCCAATTCCTTTGCCCGTTCCGTGATCGGTATAGGACCTGTTGCAGCATAGACAGGCCAGTCGTCTCCGCCGTTCACGTAGAACATCGGAACATGTCGTAGATTTTCCGTGAGAATAACGTGCGAGTACGTGGACGCCAGGGGGGCTCCGCCAGCAAACAGGTCTGGATACCGGGTGCAAAAATAAGTCGTGCCGGTACCGCCCATCGATTGACCGCTGCAGACAATCCGGTCCCGGTCGATCAAAAACTTGCTGCAAACTTCTTCCAGCACCATCAACACGTCGTTCTCCCCCATCCCACGGTACTCCGTGGTGCCAAACCCGTGCGGACTGACAATGGCGATCCCCCGTTTCTCAGCTTCTCTCTTATAGATCCCGTTCCCGTAATCAGGATGGTCGAAATACTTGTTCTGGTCGCCGCCCGTTCCGTGCATGGCAATAAACAGAGGAACGGAATGCTTCCCATCGTAGGCAGAAGGAAGGTAGAGGCGGTAAGGCTGATCGGAGCCGTCAACAGCCGAGCGATAGGTCAATGCGATATCCTGCGGTCCAGTCATCATTTCCTCCGCAACGCTGTCTGCTGTCGAAAGGTTGATCGCTATAGAAAGCGAGAAGAACATCGAGAAAAATCTTCGCGCAACGGGGTAAGCGCTTGTCATCCGCGGCTCTTCTCCAGAAGAATAAAGCTATGGTTGGAAATCCGACACACCCTCTTCGAACGACTGGAACAAACCTGAGCCCAGGCTGTTCCGGGGACTGAAAGCAGAGGTGGCCCGCCCATTTGGGGAACGCAAGCACCCGCTGCCCATACAATGCATCAGAGATCCCAAGGTGTCAAATTGAAAGTATCAAGAAAATGCTGGAGGCGGAACGCAGCGGATGGGCAAAAATGGTGGCATCGAGAATCTCGCACAGATAGTGCCAGATTGTGAGATGAGTTATGAATTGCCATAGACTCCAGTCGGCTACCGTCTGTAACATAGGAGGCAAAAAGCCTCAGGCCCTTTCCATTATCCCAATATTTCCAAATCAACAAAATAAGGGGTTACGCCTGATCGACGTAACCCCTTATCCAATATGGTCGGGGAGATAGGATTCGAACCTACGACCCCTCTTCCCTTAGCAGGTGGCCTGCCGGGCTGAGTCACTGCCCGATAAGATCCCATTGCCGCAATAGGTCACATCTACCAGCACGGGCAACCTCTGAAGGATGTGACTAGAACCTTTCTCGCGGATAGAGGAGGCGCCGAAGATGAAGAAGTTAAACTGCCACAGGTCCGGATGTTTTCAAGCATTCCCTTAGAACTGAAACAATCATTCACGCGCCCGTCCTGGCGCGGCCCCCTCCAACGGTCCTTTCCATCTGGCACCACGTTTGCCTCTCATACTCCTGAACCTTGAACAGCAGGGCGCGGATCTGATGGACGCGAAGATGGCTGCAGAGGTGCATCGCGAGTGGCAGAAATTTCCGACACAACAACCATTATTGCGATTTTTGGAATAAATTTGTAGAATTCATTTGAAATATACTTGCATTTATTCCTCTGGAGGATTACTTTGGGAGGTTGGGAACTCGAACCGTCCGGGAGTTTCGACAGCCGATACAAACGCTTTGAGAAGAATCACCGTCGGGAACTGAAGGCTTTGCTGGCCAATCTTCAGCGTTATCTGGCACTTATTGAAGATGGTCAATCACCGCAGTTCATCAAATTGGGGTTTCTCCACCGTGAATCAGATGGCATTAAGGCCATCGATCAAAAGGGCGGCGGTCCTGGTCTAATGGAATCCCGGCTTTATGTATACCCCGACAGGGAGAACCAGGTATTACATTTGCTATGCATTGGCAACAAGGCAGAGCAGCATCGGGACATGGTTGAATGTCGTGCCTGGGCGAGGCAGTTGAGAGGCTAGAAGACACATGAATGGAGGGTACAAAATGCCGAAGCGGTTCGAGCGCGTTAGCGAACTGGTCAATGCGCTTTCAGGTAAGAAGTTTGCCCAGGATTTCGATGAGCATTCCAGGCGAACACAATTGTCAAGAACACTGTTTGTGTGGAGGAATAGAAAGGACCTCACGCAGACCGAAGTTGCCGGAAGGGTTG
>CAVOEZ010000251.1:0-6394 GCA_963694355.1 Latescibacteria bacterium UBA2968
CGACTCACCTCGGAAACCATTGGACTGGAACTATCTCTTGCGGTGGGTTGGGTCGCATTTCTCATAGTCCTTGTCCTGCTCCTTCGTCCAATGTGGACAAAATGGGACGCGATGCGGGATGCCGAACCGGTCACCACCAATACCACCGATCCATCATTGACGCCGCTGCCGGCAGTTCTACCACAGCCGCCCACGTGAGGGCAACCGGGCGCCCGGATTCGGCAAAAAAAGTACCCTGGCTCCCAACCGTCGCTCTTCCACGGGGCCTTTTCGAAATTTTTTAAGCATGTCATACTTGCGCCTCATCTGGACCTTTTTTAGAGTCGGCATCCTCAACGAGCTTGCCTACCGGGTCAACTTCTATGTCCAGCTCTTCCAGTCGTTCATCAGTCTGGGAACGGCTCTGGCCGGGCTAGCCGTCGTCTTCTCGCACACCGAGACGTTGGGTGGATGGCAGGCCAATGAAATCCTCGTCCTCCTCGGCATCTATCTGCTTGTAGGCGGACTGATCCAGATGGTCATCCAGCCGGGCATGGAATCCTTGATGGCGGGCGTGCGCCAGGGCACCCTGGACTTCACCCTCACCAAACCTGAGGACGCGCAGCTCCTCGTCAGCATCGGTGAAATCCGGATCTGGAAAATAACCGACATCCTTCTCGGGATCGGCGTCATCCTTTTTGCATTCTCGAGACTGGACCACATACTCGGGATCGAGGGATTGCTTCGGTTCGCGGCCGTCCTCATCTTTGGAATCGCCATTATCTACAGCTTCTGGCTTATCCTCGCCACCTTCTCATTCTGGTTCATCCGTGTCGACAACATCCTCAACATCTTCCAGGCCATGTATCAGGCCGGTCGCTGGCCCATCGGCATCTACCCTCAGTGGCTGCGATTGATCCTCACCTTTCTCGTCCCCGTCGCCTTCGCAGTCACCGTTCCCGCCGAGGCCCTCTCCGGCCGCCTCTCTCAGACCTCTCTGCTGACTGCCGGCGCCCTTGCCGTCGTAATGCTGCTGCTCTCCCGCTGGTTCTGGAAATACGGCGTCAAAAACTACTCCGGCGCTTCTGCCTGAACCCACCTGTATACCAAAATATTTCCCTCTCCTGTCGCGTGCTGCGCCCCGTCCTGGCTCCGTTCTGCAGTTCCAAAGTGATTCAAATTAGCTGGACAATCCCAAAGTTATGCATCATCTTGATTAAAGGGATACCGGCACTGAATACATCCCTTCTCTGCTCCAAATATTCTCGAACAAGGAGGCGTCATGCCCACTACGGAACCGGAAGCCCCGCGCAAGAAACAGGCCGTTCTGATTGCCAGCGGAGACCTTCGTCTGCCCGCGAATCGACAGTGCTGGCCCGCTCAGCGGGACATGGAAAAGAAACTTGTCGCCGCCATTCGCAAAGTGGGTTGGACGGTCAGACGCGCCCATCCGTACAAGAAGGAGGAACGACACGGCTTTATTGCCTCGCAGAAGGAAGGCATGGACATCTTCCGAACCATCCATCCGGATTCACCGCTCATTGTAGCCGAATCCGCGTGGCAATTTAGCCATCACGTCCTGCCAGGAATGATGACACACAGAGGCCCTATCCTCACCGTCGCCAACTGGAGCGGCCAGTGGCCGGGACTTGTCGGCATGCTGAATCTCAATGGTTCGATGACAAAGGCCGGTGTCGACTACAGCACCTTGTGGAGCAAGAACTTCACGGATTCATTTTTCAGACGGAAGCTTGGGCGATGGCTGCAAACTGGCAAGGTCAGTCACGACACGAGTCACGTGCGCAGCCTGGAGACGCTCGAGTTGCCAGACGCCAGCGCAGAACTCGGAGCTTCTCTCGCGGATGCCTTCAAGACTCGCAAGGCGATCATGGGTGTGTTCGACGAAGGGTGTATGGGCATGTTCAATGCCATCATCCCCGACCACCTGCTAAATCCCACCGGTCTCTTCAAGGAGCGGTTGAGCCAATCCGCGCTCTGGGCTGAAATGGGCAAAGGTGTGGGGCGGATCTTCGAGCCTGCCCCGTTGCTTGATTCGACCACCTTCGATCAGTGTTCCAGCAAGCCGGCTCCGGCGTCTGAGGGTGGCACTTTTGCCCACTTTTCTTGCCCAGAGAAAAGTGGGTTGGCTGACCAGGGGGTCGCCGAAACGTGGGGTGTGGGGAAAAGATTCCTCTTGTTTCTAACATCAAGAAAGAAACGTCCCAATTTTCGATTACAGTATCCGATCACCCTGGCGGCGATTGGGGCCATCCATCAATCCCATCCGATTCTGGAACGACGACAATCTACCACGCAGCTTGCCTGAACTCGCCATGGGCTGGGGCCGTGGGCGTGGAAGGGGTGCTGTGCAGGGGCGGCTGAAAGCCGCGGAAGGGGTGTGCGGAGGCTCTGTGGGCAAAGGCGGGGGGTGGACTTCTGAACTGGCTTTTCTGCCTGCCGGTCCACCTTCGATCAGTGTTCCAGCCAGCCGGCCCCGGCGCCTGAGGGGTGGCACTTTTGCCCACTTTTCTTGCCCAGAGAAAAGTGGGTTGGCGACCAGGGGGTCGCCGAAACGTGGGGTGCGGAGAAAGCATTCGATTGATTCTGACTATAAAAAAGAGAACTCCAAATGCAACCCATAAAAATCGGCGCAGCCCAATTCGAAGCACAAGACGCGGACAAAAGCTACAACCTCTCCCGAATCGAATCCCTCACGCGCTCCGCCGTGGACAAAGGCGCTGAAATCGTCTCCTTCCACGAATGCTGCATCCCTGGCTACACCTTCCTGATGTCCTTGACGAAGCCACAACTCGTTGAACTCGCCGAACCGGTCCCAAACGGCCCTTCTACCAAACGACTCATCGAACTCTCCAAAGCGTATAACGTCCCGCTCCTGGCAGGCCTTCTCGAAATCGACGGAGAAGCACTTTACAACACCTACGTCGCAGTCTCCCCGGACGGCTTCATCGCCAAACACCGCAAACTCCACGCCTTTATCAACAAACACATCTCCTCTGGCGACACCTTCACCACATTCGACCTCTGCGGCTGCAAAATGGGCATCCTCATCTGCTACGACAACAACATCCCGGAAAACGTCCGCATCACCGCAATGAAAGGGGCTGAAATCATCTTCATGCCCCACGTCACCTGCGGCCTGCAATCGGTCATGCCCGGGCGCGGCAAAATAGCCCCCGAAATCTGGCACAACCGCCACGAAGACCCCGCAAAATGTCGCCAGGAATTTCTCGGCCCCAAGGGTCGCGGCTGGCTCATGCGATGGCTCCCGACACGCGCCTACGAAAACGGCATCTACACAATTTACACCAATCCAATCGGAGTCGACCACGACACCATCAAAAACGGCAACGCCATGATCCTGGATCCCTTCGGTGAAATCCTCGTCGAATCCAACGCACTGGAAGACGACGTGGTAGTCGCCCTGCTCACCCCGGAGAAAATCCCTGTCTCATCCGGTTATCGGTATCTCCGTGCACGCAGACCGGATCTCTACGGCAAACTCACCGATCCACTTCCACCAGAAAT
Source organism: Latescibacteria bacterium UBA2968 (assembly GCA_963694355.1). Classification (GTDB taxonomy): domain Bacteria; phylum Latescibacterota; class UBA2968; order UBA2968. The sequence goes on from CAVOEZ010000251.1 coordinate 3,526, forward strand.
GGCACAAGGAACCAACCCGGGTTGGAAACTCACTAATCCGGACGACAACTAATCCGATTCCCAACAGGACCGCCTCTTGCAATCACCTTCCCAATCTACAACCGGAAAAACCACGGACGCTGTAACCCCACGCGCCATCATCCTGGGCCTGGTCTTCGTTCTCGCTGTAAACCTCTGGATATCCACTTCCGAATACACCGTCCACGCCTCCAGAATGCAGCTCTCGTATTTCCCGCTCGCACTTCTGGCCGGATACCTTCTCGTCATCCTGACCAACGGCCTTGCAGGTCGCTTCTTCACCGCAAACGTCCTCAGCCGGTCGGAACTCTTGACCATTCTGATCATGGGACTGGTCGGAACCTCGATCCCCACATCAGGCATCACCGGATTCCTGATGGGCACCCTCGCCAGCATCTACTACTTCGCCACACCTGAGAACCAGTGGGCGTCCTATCTCCATCCCCATATCCCGGACTGGTCCGTACCCACGAATTCCCATCACGAAATGACATGGTTCTTCGAAGGACTGCCGGCAGGCCAACGCATCCCGTACGCGGCCTGGATCGGGCCCATCGGCTGGTGGATGCTCCTCCTCATCGCCCTGGCAGCCGTCTTTTTCGCGATCACCGTAATCCTCCGCCGCCAGTGGGTGCAGAACGAACGCCTCATCTACCCACTCGCCTCTGTCGGCGCCACCATCAGCGAAAAATCGCCGGAAAACATATTGCCAGACGCCTTCCGGGGCGCCCACTTTTGGTCGGGAGTCGGTATCTCATTCGGTGTGATCTGCTGGAATATCCTCACCTACTTCTGGCCGCTCGTTCCAAAGATCCCCATCGCCGGGAAATGGATCGTCTTCGTCAGAAACTTCCCCCGCATCAACACACGAATCAACTTTCTCACCGCGGGGTTCGCCTACTTTGCCAACCTGAACATCCTGTTCTCCATATGGACCTTCTTCGTCGTCTTCTTCTGGCTCGAAAATGGCATCCTGAATCGCATCGGATACGCCATCACCGCGCCTCCGAACATCTCATCCTCCGATACGGAAGTCGCCGCATGGCAGGGCTTCGGAGCACTCGCATTGCTCATTTTCTGGAACCTCTGGACCGCGCGAGAGCATATCAAATCCGTATTCACCAAAGCCTTCGGCATCGGTGAGGCAGAGGATGGCGATGAACTCCTCACATACCGGACCGCTGTTTTCTGCCTTATCGGAGGGCTCCTCTTCATCTGGGGCTTCTTCACCCAGCTTGGTATGCAGGCCCAGCTCCTCATCTTCCTCTTACCTGCGCTCATCATCAACTACCTCTCCATGGCCAGAATCGTTTCCGAATCAGGCCTGGTCTACATGCGCACCACACTCGCCGAACAATACGCCGCACTTTACAGTGTCGGCACCCGGGGTCTGGCCCCGTCCAACATGGGCGGACTCAGTTTGACCTACGGTCTGGTTTCTCAGGGAAAAGGCATCTTCGCAACACCCTTCGCACACATCGCCAAACTCGCCGAATACATATCGAGTCACCGGAAACGCCTGATCCTGGCCATCTTCCTCGTCATCGTGGTGGGCACCCTGGCCGACATCTTCTTCACACTTCAACTCGGCTATCGTCACGGCGCCTACAATTTCAACGTCTACCCGTTTTCCAGCGCGGGTCCGCTCGCTTACAATGCGACCGTTGGGCAGATGCGCAGTCCGTTCGGCATTGGATGGGATCGCCTCGTCGTGTTTGCCATTGGCGCTGGACTGATGACCCTCCTCACGATCCTCCACTACCGAATCCCCTGGTGGCCCTTTCATCCGATCGCATTCCCCATTGCCTTCTCGTGGTCCACCCAGCTCGCCATCTTTTCCATCTTCCTCGTATGGGGCATCAAAGCCATCCTGCTTAGAGTCGGCGGGGTCATGCTCTACCGAAAGTGGCAGCCATTCTTCCTCGGCATCCTCGCCGGATACGCCATAGCCGTCACGCTTTCCTTCGTCGTCGACCTCATCTGGTTCAGTGGCCAGGGCCATACCGTCCACGCCTGGTAGGAACTTCCCGTCCAAACTGCTTGACCGGATTCACACCCGGGCCTATTTTGTCGGTCCACTGTACAACCTGATCCTTTCAGTGAGATACCGATGGCCGCGAACCCCGAACATAATCCCGAAACCGTCCCTGATTCTGAAACCGACGCCGTGACCCTGCGGGCTGTGATAATCGGTCTGGTCATGGTACTCGCGGTGAACTTCTGGATCTCCACCACCGAATACGTCATCCACGCCTCCCGGATGCAGCTCTCCTTTTTCCCCCTCGCCCTCTTTGCAGCCTTTCTGCTCATCGTAGTCGCCAATGGTTTTGTTCGCCGGAACTGGCCGAACCGACACCTCCGGGAATCCGAACTCCTCACCATCCTGGCCATGGGATTTGTGGGAGCCGTCGTACCCACCTCCGGCATCACGGGTTTTCTGCTGGGCATCATCTCAGGGGTCTACTATTTCGCAACCCCGGAGAACCAGTGGGGGGCCTATCTCCATCCCAATGTGCCCACCTGGGCCGTGCCCTCGAACGAACACAATGCGATGACCTGGTTCTACGAAGGGATCCCGGCAGGCCAACCGCCACCCTTTTCCACCTGGCTCTACCCCCTCTTCTGGTGGATCCTGATCATCCTTGCCCTTTGCACCGTCCTCTTCTGCATCGCCGTAATTTTGAGAAAGCAATGGGTCCAGAACGAGCGTCTCATTTTCCCATTGGCTTCCGTGGGTGCAACAATGACGAAGTCCTCCCTGGGGCTTCTGATGCCGGACGCCATGCGTGGTCCGCTGTTCTGGGGCGGCTTCTGTGTCGGGTTCGGCGCCATCTCGTGGAACATCCTCAAC
>CAVOEZ010000252.1:0-6353 GCA_963694355.1 Latescibacteria bacterium UBA2968
ATGGGGTGGGCGATCTTCAATCCGTATCGCGTGTGAGCAACCTGTAACCCACGAAGGTAATGGCTCCGGCGATGGCCAGTTTGATCAGCACGAAAAGGAGTACGATCAGAGAGCCGATGAGCCCGAACAGAACGGACAATCCGTAATAGCCTCCAATTGCAATCAGGATGATTCCCAGAATTTTTCCGAGCATGGGTGAGGTGTCCTTTCTCCCTGGTTTGGTATTCAGTTCGATTCATCTGCAGGCTTGGGTCCAGACCTTTCCATTCTGCCGAGCTTGTCATCGATTGTGATCATGACGTCCTGGATGTCTGTAAGCCGTTTCTCGAGTATGTTCAGGCGGTCATTGAATTCATCTGCCTGTTTCGGTCCGATCCCTTTCCCGATGCCTTTCGAGCGTCGAAGTATGATGCTTACCAACCCGCTCGTGCCTATGATCAGGCATACTCCAATTGCGCCTTCCAGTAACCAACCCATGCGTTGACCCTCCCGCCGGCATCAGCTCGTCTGCCGGTTCAGTCTGTCATCTATGGAGATGAGGATGTCCTGGACGTCGTTCGTGCGTTTTTCGAACGCCGACAGTCGCTCGTCGATGTTTCTTGACCAATCCGTTGCCCGGATTCGAGGTGTGGCGCGAGTGAAGTACGCCACCGCTCCGGCGGTGAGGATGATGAGGCAAACGCCAATGACAAGCTGCGTTGCCCAGCTTTCGATTCTGGAGACGAACCCGTGCCAGCTATGCCCGTGTTTTCCTGAATTGATGACGATTGTGGTGCCGTTGGTACCCGTAATGGACAGCACCCCATTGTCAGATGTGATTTTGTGAGGATCTATATTTTCGGTCTAGTATTTGACGATGTCGCGATCGCTTGATTCTCCCAAGGCTTTCATTTTCTTGATGTATTCCGGCTTGACTCCTGTGGCCCAGTATCTCACAATGTCGTTTTCGGAGATTCCACCAACTCCCAATTCCTTGATTTCTCGGATGTATTCGGGGGTGACCTGGACCGCCCAGAATTTCGCGATGTCCTTCGCGGATATGCTACGGATGCCAAGCGCCTGAATTTCCTTCACGTATTCCGCGGAAACCCGGCCGGCGGAAAGTTTGGCAATGTCTCTGTCACTCAGTTTACCAGACCCTTCATCCGAGCTGACGGTAATGGAGCAGGATATGCAAGTCAGAAGAAACAAGGCGGCAGCCAGGTATCCGGCGACGGGATTGGCCATTGGGCGTCCGGGACTTCTCATAACAGATCTTTCTCTACAGGTTGGTGAATGTCAGTTTTCCCATGGTGAACCTCTTCAGGATTGCAGATCCGGATTTGTCTGTGTCGCCTGTCTGTCGAGGCGATCGTCTATGGAGATCACGATGTCCTGAATGTCCGTGAGCCGTGTCTCCAGGTTGGCGATTCTGTGAATCACTTCGTTATTTGCCGGGGAAGACTGGTCGACTTTGGGCAATTGGTACATATATTTGAAGATCATACCGATGAGACCGATCACCAACACGAGGGCAATGACGCCGCCTCCGTTGAAGCGATGGCTGTGAATGTAACTGAGGGTGCCGCCCGCCAGGATGATGAGGCTTATTCCCATGGCGATTTGTAGGATGATGGCGCTGCCCATTCGTTCCTCCCTGACTGTTATCGGGTTCTGTCCGTTCAGGCTACCTGGCTGAGTTTCTTCCGGTAAATGCAGTCCAGCGCCCGTTCCACGGTTTCCGAATTCTTGAAGGTGGTCTCCAACCGGGTTACGGAGAGGATGGATCTGACCTTTTTCGGGACGCCTGCCAAATACATTTCACCACCTGAATTCTTGAGTATGGCCAGCCCTGCCACAAGTTCACCGAGCATGGCCGCACCGAACCATTTGGCATTGGAACAGTCTACCACTACCTGCCCAATTCCGTTCTTCGCCAGTCTCTTAATGTGTTTGTGGAATGGGAGCACACTCGGGCGCGCGTTCAGATCTCCACTGACGGTTACCACGGCTACATCCTCCTCAACCCTGTCCTGAATTCTCATCGGCCTGGACTGCATTTTCCTGCTCTCCTTCCTAACAATGTATCTCTTCGGATTTTTCCACCGTAATCCTGGCATCGGTGGCCGCTTCCAGGACTGTGAGATTGCCGCCCTTTTCCCGAGCTAGTTTCAGCAGTCGGTGCTGATACTGCGCATATCTCTTGCGATCGGCCGATCCGTGTACGAGGCGCCCTGCGGTCCAAAAGAGCTGCGCACAAACGGTGAGCGCCAGGCCTGCACACAGCCTTTGCAGATCGTGAAAATGTGATTCATCTGTGAGGAATTTCCATCCGTATGCCGAGGTGATGGTCATGCCTATCAATGCCTGGAGAACGGCGAAGCCTTTCAGGGTGTATCCGAAGAGATAGCGCATTGCACAACTCCCATCTACTGCGAGGTCAGACAATCGATCCGGCATTTGCTTCACTTTTTTGTACGCCCGGGCGGATGCTGTCTGGCTCTTCCACCCCGTACGGGCTTTGAAATACTCCGGCGCGTTCCTTTTGATATCGCCCACTGCCGTCTGGACCTCGTGTGCGATCTCATCGAGTACTTTCTGTACCTCACGCATCGGACTTTCCCATCTTCTGTTTCAGCGCCTTTAGCTCCTCTTCCACAGTGCTGCTGCGTTCGAGCTTGGAAAAGGAGTCTTCCAGGGAGGAATCTTCGCTGACAATTTCCTGATGCGCATCCGCTTCGGCCTCTTCGTTTTCCACGCGCTGACGGAATCGCTCGAAGCTGGAGAATGCGTCGTCACCCACCCCCGACATTCCCTGGGCAATCTGCTTGCGGGCCTCGGCCGCCCTTCGACGCGCAATGAGTGCGCCCTGCCGGGTCCTGGCCTCGTCGAGTTTGGATTTGAGCTGTGTGAGCTGATTCTTGAGATGCCCGGACGTCCGGTGGCTTTCGTCGAATGCGGCCTCCAGGTCCTTCACCGCCTCTTCAATGGCCGCCCTGCGCTCGAGCGCCCTGCGAGCCAGGTCGTCTTCACCCGACTGAACGGCCAGTTCGGCCTTCTTCTGCCAGGAGTCGATCTGATCTTTCTTGCCAAGATGCTGACGCTCCAGGCGTTTTTCGTTTGCCACGGCTGTGCCCACAGATGCGGTGGCCTTGTTGACCGCTTCCTCCATTTCGAGGATCATCTGCCGGATCATTTTTTCTGGATCTTCGGCCCTGTTCAAGAGCTCGTTGATGTTGGCCTTCATGATGTCCGCCATTCTGGAAAAGATTCCTTTGGCCATTTTGCGGCTCCTTTCACTTGGTGCTGCTTTGAGGTGGTTTGTTCTGTTTTCGCTTTTTCGATTTCAATGGTTTCAAAAGACGCAAGAACATATTGCAATCGGCGTACCAACAATCACCGATGCCGATAAATAGATTTAACTTGTTGTTAAATATGAATATTATTCGAAATTTTTCAGGTCACCTGGTGTTCAGTTGTTGGTGAAATACACCAACTTCGCAGGTGCAAAGCCCCAATCGCAAGTCTGCCAGGGCCCGCAGATACCGGCACCGGCTTGCCTTTTAAGGACAATGTCTTTATCATTTGGAACCCTTCCACTCCGAGTCGGAACCCCATTCCGATTTCTACAACTCCTTGAAAAATGGCAAAATACAAACATATCTGCCGATATACCGCAGCGGTTCTGTTGATTTTTCTGCACGTGACAGTGTTTGCGGCCCCTGGACAAAGTTACAAGGTCCAGAAGGGGGACTCTCTTTGGTCGATCGCACGCAATTTCAAGACGACGGTAAAGGAGATCAAGCGTCTGAATGGTCTTAAGTCCGACAAGGTGTATGTGGGGCAGGTTCTAAGACTGACGAATTTCGCAAAAGAGATTTCGGCTGAAAATGGTCCCTATTACGGGAGCAAGCCAAGAGCGGAAGCCCAGAAGAGTGCGACATATATTGAGCGCGCGAAGTCGGGCACACTACAGGACTATCAGCGGGCGAGGAACCTGATCGATGGGTTCGATGCAGATATCCGGCAGGAGCTCAGAAAGACCCGCGGAAAGAGGCCGCTGAAGGGATGGCGTATCGTGATCGACTCCGGGCACGGTGGTGTGGACCCCGGAGCGATTGTTGCAAACAAGACCGGTGGGAACAAACCCGTCTATGTAGTAGAAGACGAGTACGTCTACGATATTGCCTTACGGGTTTACAAGCAATTGAGACTCGAGGGCGCGGAAGTGGAAATGACGTTGTTGAGCCCGAATCACCTGATCCGGGACAACCTGCCTGCCAGCGCGACCTTTGTACATGAACAGAATGAAGTTTACAATGACAAGGTGTATAACCGAAAGAAACGGTCGGCAGCAAGGCCTAGAAGCGCGAATCTGAATCAGCGCGTAAGGATTGCGAATCGGTTTTTCAAAGGGGGCAAGCGAGGGCGTACACTGTTTGTTTCGATTCACGCGGACAACAGCCCGGGACGGCCCGAGGGCCCAATGGCCATCTACCTGAAGCGGAAGGGAAAGATCGACAAGCGATCCCGCACATTTGCACAGGTGATGCAGAAGGCGCTTGACCACCCGGACCTGAAGGCACAGATCAAAGGCAGGAGCCTGGGCGTCCTGCGGAAAAATTATGCGCACGCGGAGATCCTTGTGGAGATCCGGAATGTTCACGAGGTGGGTGAGGCGTATCGCCTCCGGTTTCACGAGAAGCGCCAACGAGATGCCGAGGGAATTGTGGACGGCATCCTGAGATACGCCAGGCGATAAGGCAGGGGCACATTGGGTTATTTGAATTTCTTCAGTCTAAGCGAATTTGAGATGACGGATACCGAACTGAAGGCCATTGCCGCAGCAGCCAGCATTGGCCCACCGAGGGGGTTGAGCAAGCCGAGCGCCGCAACCGGTATCAGGAGTGTGTTGTAGGCAAATGCCCAGAAGAGATTCTGGCGAATTACAGTCATCGTTCTCCGGGAGAGGCGAATTGCCCGGGGGATCGCCGAGAGGCTCGCGGACATCAGGGTGATGTCCGCGCTTTCTTTTGCGATATCGGCCCCGGTTCCAATCGCGAAGCCGACGTCGGCCTGTGCCAGTGCGGGGGCATCGTTGATGCCATCGCCTACCATTCCTACTTTCTGGCGATTGGACTGCAGCTCCTTGACGCGTGCGGCCTTTTCCTCGGGCAATACTTCGGCCATTACGGTACTGATGCCGGCCTGGTCCGCGATCGCCTGGGCGGTGCGCTCATTGTCGCCGCTGACGAGGGCGACCTCCAGACCGAGTGCAACCAGCTCGCTTACAGCCTGCCGAGCGTCCGGTTTCAAGGTGTCGGCCACGGCGATCAGGCCAGCGGGTTCGCCATCGACCGCCAGATAGATTACGGTTTTACCTTCGTTTTCGAGCCGGGAAGCGGATTCGGAAAGCGCGTCGGAATTCACCCCCTGGGTGTCCATCAGTCGCCTGTTGCCGATGAGGATATCCCGGTCGGCGACGTGAGCCGCCAAACCGTGGCCGGGCTGCGCCTCGAACCCTTGCAGGTCCAGTGATTCCAAAGCTCTCTTTTCGGCTTCGGCGCAAATGGCTTCTCCAAGCGGATGTTCAGAGCCCTTTTCGGCGGCGGCCGCGAGCTGCAGCAGGCTGTTCTCATCCGTTCCGCCGGTGGTGATGATGTCCGTCACGACTGGCTTGCCCGTGGTGAGGGTGCCGGTTTTGTCCAGGGCGATGCTGGTGAGGTTGTGCGCGTTTTTGAGCACTTCTCCGCCCTTGATGAGGATGCCGAATTCCGCCCCGCGTCCCGTGCCTACCATGATCGCTGTGGGTGTGGCGAGTCCCATTGCGCACGGACAGGCGATGATGAGTACCGCGACGGTATTGATGAGGGCCGTGGCCAGATCCGGTCCTGTGTAGAGCCATATGAGAAAGGTGGCGAGGGAAATTCCGAAGACAATGGGGACGAAGACGGCGGCGATGCGGTCGGCGATTCTCTGGATGGGCGCGCGCGATCCCTGGGCTTCCTGAACCATTTGCACGATTCGGGCGAGCACGGTTTCAGAACCCACACCGGTGGCTTCGAAGGTGAAGCTGCCGGTTTTGTTTTGCGTGGCCCCGATGACGCGGCTGTGAGGACCTTTTTCCGCCGGTATGCTCTCTCCGGTGACCATCGATTCGTCGATTGCGGAGAGACCTTCCTGGATGATGCCGTCTACCGGAATCTTTTCTCCCGGGCGCACTCTGAGGATGTCTCCGTGCTGCACCTGCTCGATCGGGATGTCGACTTCTTCGCTGCCGCGGATCACTCTGGCGGTTTGCGGCCGGAGGTCCATGAGTTTTCGGATGGCGTCTGAGGTGCGGCCCCTTGCCCGAGCCTCCAGGAGCCGGCCCA
>CAVOEZ010000253.1:0-6347 GCA_963694355.1 Latescibacteria bacterium UBA2968
GCACAAGCCAGTTCCAGGCGTTTGTGCTGGGCATGATCCTGATCATCAGGATCGCCGCGGCAACCGTCAAAACAAAGGCGATCAGAAGCGGCCGGGTTGCCATACCCACCGAATCCCAGGTCCAGAGATCAAACCGACCGATCAGACTCAGAAAAAGACCGGTAATCATAAGCACGATTCCCGGAGCACCCAGAACGCCGAATCCCGCGATAAAAAACACATCCGCCAGGACCAGAAATACACCGACGACAAAAATCAATATCTCCGACCAGTCCGCCAGATTCACAAGTAGATGACTGCCGAAGAAGAGTCCCAGGCAAAGGATCCCTATCGTGCCACCAACACCCCACCCGGGACTCTGGATCTCGAAAATCAGACCCAGAAATCCGAGAGACATCAACAGCGAAGCCAGATAGGGATATGTGAGAATCCGAACCAGATCTTCAGCCCAATTCTCCGATTGATGATAGATACTTGCGTTACTCAGTTCGTACAATTCAAGCACCGCCTGGAGCTTGTCACCCTCGTCCGTGGCGCTCACCTTGAAATCCGCCACCTTTTGCTCCAGCGCCTCTTCGGTGGTCAGTGTCAGCAGCTTCCCCTTGGGCGCCAGGTCTTCCACATCTACATCCTCATCCACCATCGCCTCGGCGAGCTTCGAAGATCTGCCGCGTTTCTCGGCGGTCGCCTTCATCTCATTCCTGAAATAAGAGATCACTTTTTCGCTGGCCTTCTTCCCCTGCATATCTACCGCTGTGGCCGCTCCGATCGTGCCCCCTTCTACCATAACAATGTGCTCGCTGGCCAGAGAAATCAACGCCCCGGCGGAAATCGCGCGTGGATTGATGAAGGCGATCGTCTTCACATCGCTATACAGAATTGCGTCCCGGATCGTCAGCGCCGCGTCGATCGCACCCCCGGGCGTGTCGATTTCCAGAATTACGGCCGAAACGCCTTCCGACTTCGCCTCAGCCATCACGCGGTTGATGAACGCAGCCAGTCCCTTCTCGATCGTGCCTTCGATCGGCACGACATAGACGACCTTTTCTTCATCCGCCCCAAGCGTACCTATGGACACTGCGAGAGCCAGGATGAAGGTTGAGAGTCTCATTGGTTTTTCCTTTCATAACAGGCGTTATTTATGAGATCAGTGTACCGTATTCACAGATTGATGTCAACGGGTAAAGGCCGCAGAATAATCGGCGTGTATTCCGCCGACTCCGGATTATATTTGTCTGAGCACTGGAAATAAACTTTTCCCTGGAGACTTCCATTATGGGCAGCAAAGGTCCAGGTACGCTGACAGCTGAACAGATCGAGCACTTCCTTCAGAACGGGTATGTCACCGTTCACGATTGCTTCCGTGAGTCCTTCGCTAAGGACTGGCGCCGGCTGGCCTTCCAGCGTCTGGGCTACGATCCCCGGAATCCCGATACCTGGCAGGAGCAGCGAATCCACCTCCCCGGCATGAACAGGGTTGAAATTGCCTCATTTGCACCAAAAGCCTGGGGTGCTATATGCGATCTGCTTGGCGGAGAGAAACGAATCGCCGACAACCCCACCTGGAGCGACGGCTTCATCATCAACTTCAATCTCGGCGCCGGTGAGCCGTGGCAGGCGCCCTCTCGGGAAGTGGGCGGCTGGCACAAGGACGGAGATTTCTTTCGCCACTTCCTCGACAGCCCCGAGCAGGGCCTGCTCACCATCGTCATCTGGTCGGACATACTCCCGAAAAGCGGTGGGACCTTTATTGCACCGGATTCCATCCAGCATATCGCAAGATTGCTTTTGAAAAACCCCCAGGGGCTTTTGCCGGATGTCGGATTCGGAAAACACATAGACAGGTGCAGCAAGTTTCTGGAACTCACCGGAAAGACCGGAGATGTCGTGCTCCTGCATCCCTACATGCTTCACTCGGCTTCACGCAACCCTTCCGGTCGACCAAGATTCATCACCAACCCGCCGATAGCGCTCAGGGAGCCAATGTGTTTCGGTCGAGAGCAGATGTCAGACCACTCGCCTGTGGAACTTGCAGTGCTCAAATCCCTTGGTGTCGAACGTCTCGAGTTCAAGCCCACGGCCCCTCGAGAACGAATCGTCCCGGAGCGCGTTAAACGCCAGCAGAAGATGCTCGAAGAACAGAAAGAACGCCTCGCGGACACGACCGGATCACCCCTAATTTCGGGCGGAATTGTGACACGTTCCGGTCCTTTTCCATCTTGACAATCCGGCTGAATCCTTGTATGTTTTACGCCCTTTGATCAAGTGTGGCGGCGTAGCTCAGTTGGTAGAGCAGTGGAATCATAATCCATGGGTCGGGGGTTCAAGTCCCTCCGCCGCTACCACTACATTTCGCTTGATTTGAAACGCTGCTGGATGCTGATTCCCGGGCAAGCAAAACAAAGGCGCCTACGATATACGTAGACGCCTTTTTGACATGTTGCTGTTCCGATGGGGTCTTGTCAGCGGACGCAACCTCTGATCTTGCTGATGGCAGAATCTACCTCCGCGCATCCTCGTAGTCCTCCATCTTCACTGCCTCTTTGAGTCGTCCTCTCAAGATCGTCAGGTTCTCCGAAGCATCCCAGTCGCCCGTACTATCCAACCCGATCTCGCTCAAGAAAGACTCGATTTCAATTGATATCCCTTCGAACGACCAGTCTGGTTCGATGTCCTCGTCCAGGGTTTCGATTTCGCCATCCTCTTCCAGCTCCATGGACTCGAGTTCATCATCGGACAACTCCAGTTGAGGAATCTCATCCATGGACTCTATCCATCCTTCATTCTCGGCTGCCGCCGTCTCCACCAGCGAGGGTCCTTGTTCCATCACGCGCTCTGAAATGTAGATCGGTGCTCCGTATTTCAGAGCCAGCGCAATACTGTCCCCCGGGCATACCTCCACCCGCAGTTCACCCTCACCAAAGACCATAACGAGCTCGGCATAAACTGCGCCGTCCCTCAGTTCGCCGATATTGACCTGGGAGACCCGGGCGTTCAACCGGTTCAGAATGGCGCCGGTCAAATCGTGCTCGAGCGGAAGGGGAGTATCCTTGCCTGTCACACTCAAATAGATCGAAAGGGCTTCCGCGCCGCCAATGGGAAGTGGGCAGGCTTGTTCTCCCTCCAGGCTCTTGAGCCAGACAACCTGCTGGTATGTCTCTGGATCTGTGGCGAGTTTATCAAAAGTCACTTCGATCATGTCTCCCCTCCTTTACAATGTGCTCAGCCCGACGAATCAGAAAAGGTGGAAGGCCAAATTCGAATGTTATGTCCTTCCATACAGGGGTAAACGCAATCATCGTGCCACAGAAAGGAAAGAACATGACCTTTAACGCGTAAGCCACTATAGACAAACAGGATAAATGGATCGTACGATTTTCCGGCCCAACAGAATCCATTACTTCAACGTGCGATATTGTCAGATATGCGCCAGGTGTGCCATAACCCGGGCGACAGTGGTGAGCGGATCAGACACACAGAAATGGCGGCATCACATGCGTGACGACGCCCTGTGCTACCGGGAGATCTAAAGGAAGCTTCAGAAATCGAACAGTCGGAACGGATTCTCGCCCAGGATTCGCTTCTTGAGTGCCTCGTCGATCGCAGCGCTCAGAAACAGATTCAGGCGGTAATCGATGGGATCGGAAAAACCAAAACCAAAGTCGGTTCCCCAGAGCAGTCGTTCTGAACTGGCTTCCCGAGCCAATATCTCGATGGCTCTCTGGTGAGGTCCACAGAGACAGGCCCACACATTGGGAACCCGAAGCGCTTCCAGTGCGCTCCGCCAACTCCAGAGAAGACCTGCGTGACCCAAAACGAAACGGGTCCCCGGAAATCGCCTGGCCAGTCCCGCCACCTGTTCGGGCAGACTGTAACAGGGCGTTCCGTCGTGAAATAGAATGGGCGCATTCAGTTCGCCGGCGATGCCGCATATCTCGCCAAGCACCGCGTCCCCTGTGCTGAACCCCTGCAGCCAGGGATGAAACTTCAATCCTTTCATCCCCAGGTCCTCCAGACACCGTCTAGCCTCGCTTACCGCATCTTTTCCCATTTGCGGCCACACAGAACCAAACGGGATGAATCTGTCCTTAGCCTGCCGGGTAATATCAGCGAGTCTGGTATTATCCTCAGCGGCGAGATCGCATCGGTGGAGGTTGTAATGACCCAGAAGGAAGGCCTTGTCCACACCGTACTGATCCAGCACCTTCAGCCAGTTCGAGGGATCTCCCTGATCGCGGTCCTCCCAGACCATGCCCCAATGTGTATGACAGTCTACGATCACAGGTCACCCCTTTTTTCAAGCAAACGCCGGAGATTTTCGCCGCATACAGCCGCCACAATATCCTCCGAAAGTACCTTTCTCATCTGGTCCCACTCAAACACCAGCCCATTGATGGGTGCATAAGAACCCATCATGCCTTTCCGGCTTCCAACCTGCTCAACATAGCGCGAAAAGCTGAAGGGTCTGGCGAGAGACGACTCGAAATAGACCTGATCACTGAATTTCGCCGCCTCCACCATATCGTTCCAGAAGTCCGTTGCACCACAGTGACCGATAATCAGGTCCAGACCCGAAAACCGCTCGGCCAGATCCACCACCTGCCAGGGGGTTGCGTTCCCCGGCATTCCGGTGTGGATATAAACCGGCGTATGTGTTTCTGCCGCGGTTTCCAGAAGCGGCCAAACCAGCTCGTCATTGGTCATGAATCCCTGGACGAAGGGATGCAGCACAAGCATCCTAGCCCCTTCCCCGATCGCGCGTTCTGCCTCAGCCACTGCGCCTACACCATACCACGGGTTGGCCGTGCAGGTCGGAATCAACCTGTCGGGATGTTCTCCGGCGGCATGGAGCATCAAGTCATTTCCCGTCTCGTTACTCACCGCGAGGCACCGGTCCACCGGTGCAATCATCGCACGCTCTACTTGTGCCTCATCCATCTGTTCGAGCAGGGCGTCTACGGTCAGGTCATACTCTCGATCCACACCAATTGTACAGTATCCGTCGATCGTCATCGAAACTCCATTCAACAAATTTGGCACGTAATGAATTCGATCTATTCACCCACCGGACGCATCAAACCGCCAGCACGCGTGTGATACCTTCGAGACTTTTTAGCCGAGAATAATGGGTTACGGAAACATTCCCGTCTCCGACTGGCGTATCGGTCTGAATCACAAAATCTGCGAATTCTGTGGTGTTATAAGCCACATATGCCGGCGAAAGCCGCTCACAGTTGTTCGCCACATCCGCCTCGAAATCGGGAAACACGACCGGACCTGTATCCACCTGATAGATCGTCTCGATATCATTCGCATTCATCGTCTTGATGGGAAACTCCAGCTTCGCGTGGAACCGACCATCGCCGGATTCGAATTCCACCTGCCCGACCAGGGGCACATTGGACAGGGAAGCCTGAACAATCTCATCTTTTCCATTCAGGACCCGTCCTTCAACCATAACAATATGTTGATTCAGATCCTCGAATCGATCGCGCCATTTCCCCTGCTCTCGAAATCGATCCGTGTGTGTGGACATCGTACGGTATATCACGTACTCATCCTCCGAGAACACGCCGCAGAAATCATAATTCTCTTCGTAAAACAAGTTCCTCTCAGCAAAGGTATCCTCGGACTTGCAGGAGGCATAAAAATAGTAAGTCTGAACCTTGGATTCTTGCTTGTCTTCGAGCCTGCAAACAGATTCAACCTGCAGCCTGGCGTTGTTGCCTCTGCCATGTGTTACAAAGGTGAGGAACGATCTGGAAAAATCGCACACGTCCATTACAAACCCTCCGGAAACTGCTTTTCGGTATCAGGTCCGCCTGGCATCGGGAAACGCGGCTTCCTTGAAAGCCTGGCGCAAGGTATCGTCCAGCTTTTCAGCGTCGAACGGCTTCGAAACAATTAGATCGACCGATTTGCTCTCGTCAACTGGGGATCCTCGGTACTCCCACCCGGTCATCAAAACCAGAACAGTTTGTGGAGAGAGGGCCTTGACGCGGTCTGCCACCTCGAGCCCGGAAATCCCCGCCATCACCCAATCGGTTATGACGAGGTCGTGAAGCTTTTCCCGGAAAAGAGTCATTCCTTCCACCCCGTTCTGCGCGCAATCCACCTCGTGAGACACCAGGAGACTCGGCAAAAAATCCCGGATCGCGGGATCATCGTCGATCACCAGAATACGCAGACCGGTCACGGCATCCAGACCGGCTGTGAACTCGGCCGGAACCGGCTCGTCGGAGACCACAGGCACCCGGATGTGGAAGGTGGTTCCTTTTCCAGGTTCGCTTTCGATTTCGATTCGGCCCCCCTGGCCCTGGATGATTCCCCAAACGGTGCTCAGTCCG
>CAVOEZ010000254.1:0-6281 GCA_963694355.1 Latescibacteria bacterium UBA2968
AGGAATCAATACTCCCGAGTGTTTCACATACTTCTCACCATCAAAACACAATGCAGTGAACCAGACCTTGTTTCACAAGAATCGGGACAACAGGGACCGGCCTCAATGTGCGTATGTGAAAGGTCCAAGCACAGGGAATACCCGGTATCGCTTCGTTGCAACGGGAGACACATCGGACATCGGTACGATGATGGGGTTGAACGAGAAGGGGATCGCTGCGGCCGCCGACACAGGAGCGCCGGATCCGAACCCGAGATATGTCGGGATGATGAATCCGGACTTGATGCGATTGATTCTGGAAAATGCTTCGTGTGTGGCTGAGGCGTGCAAGATGCTTGAGGACATTCACCAGCAAGGGATCTACGCTGGCGCGAAGGTCGCTACAAACTGGATGTTCGCTGATGCGGCGGGAAGGGTAGCTCGAATCGTCCAGTACAGCGATTCCCTGAACTTCACCCACGACCAGGGCGATTCTCTTTCTATGCGAGAGGATGATCGCGGCAAACTCGTGATGGACGCACTTCGTGCTGCTGATGGTTCAGTATCACCGGACCTGCTGAACCGCATTTCCCGGACCGAACCCGTTCTGGCGAAGACCAACATTTCCGCGATGACTGCGGTCATCCCAGACTCAAATCCTGATCTCTTCGGCTACGCCCATTTCGCCGTATACAAGGCGGACCGCACCGTGTATGTCCCGCTCTATATCGGCTCCCTCGCCACACCTCGCTGTCTTCTCGATGGCACATGTTACCGGAATTCCAAAGCTTTAGCCTCTGATTGGTCGCCGGAAAATGTTGAGTCCGGTCTCGAGAACCTTCGATCCGGCATCGAGTCATCTGCAAGAGAAGCACTTGCTGCCAAGGGTCCTGGCGCAGCACGTGAGGTCCTCACGCGGGGATGCCAGGAGCTCGCCACGACTGCCCTCCGGGCTCTCTCATGTTAGCAGCAGGTCCTCTCCCCATTTACCAACTCGCCCACGGCTGTCTCTCAGACCGAATGATCTTTCCTGTTTCCGCGGCCTCATGCATCAGGATATCCAGATATCGATCCTGACACGCCTCCTGAAGTGAATACACCGGCTCCCTGCCATCCACGTGCTCTGCCATTTTAATCAAGCAGGTCCCGATCGCGATTTCGTCATCTGAAAGTTCCCCTGGAGCGATCGGATTCTCGTATATCCAATCCTCTCCTGCTACGATCCCTTTCAGGTAGTGACCTTCGAGATCTCCTTCGTGGCCGGTATCCCGCCTTTGGAATGTCACAGGTATCGGCGTCGTGTGATCCTGCAGATACACCGCCTTATCATCGATGATCTCACCCCGCTCACCCCTGACGAGCAGCCGCTGATTCCGGATGTGGGAGAAATACTGATCTCCCGAAAAGTCGAATACGCCAAGCCGGTCGCCAAATTGAAACCTGGCGATCAACTGTTTAGATTCCACGATGCACTCCGAATCCGGATACCCGGTCCGGTCCCGCCCTTTCACAATTTGAGACGCAAACTCCACCGCGCTGATTTCGGCCTCCTCATACCCGATTCCCAGATACCTTCGCATCAGACTGATGCCGTGATAGCCGTGCGCGGCGGATACTTGAGCCTGGCTGATCTTCCCAAGCTTCCCGCTGTGCGCGAACCGAATCCTGGCAAGGTGATGAGGCTGCGCCCAGTACTGCTCGGCCACCTGGATGGTCGCGCCCTGCTCAACAAGCTCATACAGCTCGATCATCTCTTCAACGGTCGTTGCGGGCGGCGTCTCCGATAGCACAGGCATATCCAGACTGGCGAGATGTTTCAGAACTCCGGGATTGACCGTCCACGGCACGCTGGTGACCATGAATTGCGGTCGCCCAGCAGCGATCAGATCCTCAGGAGAAACAAAAAGGGGAACGCCGAAGCGCTTACCCACATCAGCCGATCGTGCGGGGTCCCGTGTGACGAGTCCAGTGACGTTGAACCGATCCGAACAGGCGCGGGCGATTCGCAGGAAAAACTCAGTGCGCCATCCTGTTCCAACAATTCCAAAAGTGATCATGAGGTCCTCTCGAGAATTCCGTATCCAGCGATTCTTAATTCGTGTCGATTTTCCTGACTATCGGTTGGGTTCTTCCGGTAATTTCCGTCCATTCCGTCCACCGTCTTCACCCGAATACGGCCTGCCGGGATCCCAGTCGTGAGCTTCAGGCGGCGTGAATTCTGACAGTGGAAGATTCACCGCGCACTGGTGTCTTGCGGAAATGTAAGCAGCCTCGACCCATTCAAGAGCTGTGAGTGAACTCTCGGCCACGGTGTAATCGGCTTCCCCGTTGTCGATCTGTTCCGCCAGGTTTGTCAAATGCCGCTGGTGAGATGCCCCACCCTTCGATTCGACTTCGACCGTAGTGCCGTCCGGGTTGGCGGCATTCATGATTTTGTATCGCGACGCCCAACCATAGAACTCGATCACGCCCGCTGAGCCCACCAGCCGGAACAGTACGCCTTCCCCGGGTTCAGAGATTCTGGTGTAGTCCCCGGTGTTCATTAAAACGCGGAGGCCACTTCTTGTCTGCACGCAGGTTAGTCCAAGGGTCTCCACCTGCATACTGTCGCGATAGGTACGACTCGTGGTATCGCAGTTCGCCATCACGAACTCTGCGGGGTCACTTTTCAGCAACGTGGCGATAAAGTTCAACCAGTGGATACCTGCATTGATGATATCCCATCCTCTGCACTGAATCTCCACCAGCTGCAAATCTCCAATTGCACCTCCGTGAACCAGGTCTCGAATCTCTAGTGAATGATCCAGGACAAGCAGGCCGTGTGGGACAACCATCGGCAGATTCCTTTCCCGTATGGCCTCCAGTATCGCTGCCCCGTCCCGATGCGTGTCTGAAAGTGGCTTTTCTACAAGAATTCCCTTGAGCTGTCGCTCGAGCGCATCCCGGGTCACCTCGAGATGAGTCGGAGGCCACGTGGACACACAGACCACATCCGATGGACACTGCTGGAACATCTCACCGTGACTCGAGAAGGTTCGTGTCCCGGGATACGTCTGCTCAACCCAGTTCCTGGCCTCCTGGCTCCAGTCGGCCACACCCAGAAGTCGATACCGCCCGGATTCGACCAGACCTTTCATACTCCCCTTGCCGCCCATTCCCGCCCCGACCACCGTTGCCGAATATGTCGTTGCCATGCCCTTACCCATCCCCTTCCTGATATTCCTACCTGTGAATCTCCACCGTCCGATCGACAGCAGGTTCCACCACAACCTGTCTTAAACCATCCGACCACTCGACCACGACACTGTCGATTCTCGTGGCATTTCCAATCCCAAAATGCAGCCGCATATCGTTCTGAGACTGATATCCGGATCCCGCCCGCACCTCCTTCACCTGCACATCTTTTCCCACATGAACTTTCACCTTTGCCCCGATCCCAAACACATTCACACTACTTGCATTCGAAATCTGCGGCGAACCACCGACATCCAGATCACCCCGCATGTTCGAGCCTGGTCGAGAACCACTGATATCACCATCACCCCGCACGTTCGAGCCCGGTCGAGAACCACTGATATCCCGATCACTCCGTAACTCGATTCTCACCCCTGTCCCCTCTCCCCCTTCATTCCTCAATAAATCTACCCCATTCGCAACGCCTTCCGGCAGTCTGCAATACCGATTCAATACTGCAATATCCACATCCCCGTCATTGTCAAAGTCCAGACTCACGGCTCCTCTGCTCTGTCGCTTCAGCTTCATCCCGGATCCGGACGAATCGGAGAGATCTTCGAATCTACCATCGCCCAGATTCCTGAACAGAAGATTCTGCTGGGCGGTCGTGGCTCCCGGATCGACGCGCTCAACGCCATCCTGAACGTGTCCATTTGCATAAAACAGATCGGACCAGCCGTCATTGTCATAGTCCAGAAACATCACGCCCCACCCGAGTCTTCGCATCGTCGATCGGCCGGTACGCGAGTAGAAGGCCACATCTTGAAAAACACCGTTGCCCCGGTTGTGATAGATGGAAAAGGGTTCTCCCTGGAAGGCAGACGTGGCGAGATCCGGAAGGCCATCATTGTCCATATCCCCGGCGGCAAGCCCCATGGTCGCCTGGGCGACTCCGTCTGCGTCATATGCAACCCCCGAGAGAAGTCCCTCGTCGCTGAAACCACCGTCCGGCCAGGATCCGTTATTGCGGAACAGACTGTTTCCGCCCATATCGTCTGAAACGACGAGATCCGGATCCCCATCTCCATCATAGTCCAGAAACACCACACCCATCGAACGGCCCTTGGGATCGGCTACGCCGATGCTGTCAGCCACATCCAGGAATCGCCCACTACCGTCGTTACGATACATCCGGTTGGATGCAGCCGGAAAATTGATGGGACTGGCGTAAAGGTCCTGTTCACCCGTTCCTGAATGCTGGCCGAAGCCCATGAGATAGGGCGCCAAACCGCGTGTCTCCTGCTCGATATCATATTTCAGGTAGTTGGCCACATAGAGATCCAGATCACCATCCCCATCGTAGTCTGCAAAGGCGCAGCCTCCACCCCATCCGGAATCCCCTGTACCTGCCGCGTCGGTCACGTCGGTGAAGGTGCCATCTCCGTGGTTCCGGTAAAGCGTATTTTTGCCAAAATTGGAAACATACAGATCCAGGTCGCCGTCGTTGTCGATATCGCCTGCAGCGCATCCCATGCCGTAGCCGGTGTCACCCGTCCCGGTGACTCTGGTCTCATCTGAGAAGCTTTTTCCTCCGTTATTCCTGAACAAACGATTGGAAATTTCTACTGGATTTTTTTTGTCTAATTGGGATCCGTTGACGAGATACAGGTCTACCCATCCATCCCCATCATAGTCAAAGGCCGCTATCCCGCCACCGTTGACCTCGGGTGGCAGACAGCGGCCCGTTGAACCATTGAAGTGAGAAAAGCTGATGCCCAGTTCCGACGAGACTTCTTCGAATTTCGGCAACTCACCGTATCCTGAGGTGGAAATGAGCAGCAAAAGGCATATCAGAATAGCGGATCGACCGTCAGGCATTTTTCCAGGTCTCATACCATTTCTTGTACCCTGTTTCCACGGGCTCGATATTCCCAACCTCGAACTCCAGCGCATAATCCCTGTCATACCCCGTTCCCTCGACCTGCTCGAATACCCACTGGAAATCGATTATGCCTTCACCAAGCATCGTCCTGACCCACTTTTCATCCTGGTCGTATTTGCCATCCTTGAAATGCACGTGCACAACGTGATCCCGGAGCGTATCGAACGCGGCTTTGTACTCGACACCACAGGCCATCAAGTTGCAGGGTTCGTAAAGAATCCCGAAAAATTTAGAACCCACCTTCTCCGAGATCTCCTTGCAGGCATCCGGATTACCTGAAATGGCGCCACCATGATTCTCGATGCCCATATACACGCCGTGCTTCTCAGCACGATCGGCGGCCTGCTGGAAATACGGAACAACAAGATCGATCACTTCCCTTTCACCGCTTCCGGGAGTTACCCGGATGGATTTGGCTCCCAATCTCTTTGCCGCAGCCAGAGTCTTTTCCATCTCGTCCACAGCGGCATCCCGTTCATCCTCCGAAACGGAAGAGAAGCCCTTCCCACAGTAGGAACCGATATTTGCAACGGCCACACCGTATCGATCCGAAACCCGTTCCAGTTCATCCAGGCTGAATTCAGGATCGGTAACCGAAAAGTGCGGCATCTTCGCCAGCAGGTCGATTTTCTTGAATCCCGCCTCGGAAATCACCTTGAACGTGTAGTCGAGCCCTTCCTTCTGCAGCGGATAGCTGCAAGCGGAAACCCTTTCCTTGTCCATATCTTCTCCTTGATACCTGTCGGTTCACTCCCCGAACCAGATCGGACTGGTCCAGGCCATCTGTCCATTCTCCTCGATTACCCTTAGGTAATAGTACGCAGGCGCGCCCGAGTCGCCGCTATATTGGTAAGTCCCTTTCACGGCATAGCTGCTCGAATCCAGTGCCCTGTGAACAAGAACCCACGAAGGGGCGGCGCCCATCCTGAAACCATCTCTACCTTCGAGCAATTCGCCCAGTTTGTAAGATTTTGTCTGACTCGAGCCTGCATTAGCAATACTCCAATCTGACGGAGTCGCCATAATGCTCTGGCGTGTCTGGCAGTGGATGTCGAGATCGATCCACGTGTCCGCTGTACCTTCGATTTCCAGGCAGATTGCATCGTTCGCGGAGCAGGCAGTCGAGCCGTTCCGGGTGCTGAACACCCCGCCTCTGGAAGTATGCGACTGCCATGAACAGGATTGG
>CAVOEZ010000255.1:0-6278 GCA_963694355.1 Latescibacteria bacterium UBA2968
CGGTACTCCCGGAATCCCCGATGGACGGCACGAATTTCCCCTGAACCGTTAACCGAATCGGCGCAAGGAACATCTTCTCGAATCTCGCGTATTCCCTGACAATATATCGGTCAAACGAAGGCCGTGAATGCAAAAGCATATCCAGCGTCTTCATACCCAGTGGTGACCACAGCCACCCCAGACTGTAGCCTGGCGCTGCTTCAGAACCAATGCCATCCCGGTCAATTTCTCCTGCGAACAACTGCGGGATGTGGCCGCCAACCGGCTCACGGCCCATCAGATAGCCCGGTTGAAAAATCCAGTCCAGCCAATCGTCCGTATCTTCGGCGTCCAGGGCGATCGCCAGAAGCGCCATTGTGGTCTGGTCACCGGGCTCGTTGTGATGGATATCACCCACCACGATCGCGTGGATCGCCTCTCGAATCACGTGGTCTTCAAAGTGCCTGCAGAGCGCGTCCACACTGTCCTGCTCCTCCAAACCAAACCTGCTCTGTTTCTCACCCAGAAATTGAAGAAACGCGTCTCCATCCTCCCAAGAATCACGAACTGCGTCATAACACTCCGTGAAAATCTTCAGCAGGGAAGGTTCCCAGATTCTCCCATAGATGCGTCCCCTGCCGCTCAGGCCATCTGAGTTGTAAAACCCGTGTCCTGCCCAGAATGACCAGTCCATATCGGGATAAACATCGGCGATTCTGGCAAGCATCAACCCTGCCTTTTGTGCATAGGTGCGCTCGCCGGTAAGCAGGTAGGCCTCCTTGAATGACCGGACGGCTCTGCCTATTTCAGACCAGATGCCGTAGTGTCCATAAACGCCAACCAACTTGAACGATTCACCTTCCGAGTCGGTCCAACCAAACCCGTCATCCACACAAAATTGATGTAGAGGATCTCCCGGGTCCGGATGTTCCGTATTGAAGAGCAGGCTTCGGTCCGCCCGTTCCGGATCAAAGAAACTGTCGTCTCCCTTCCCACTTTCATAGAACGCGCCGAAATCGTTTGCAGGAAACTTACCGCCGCAGTGTGTGCAGGTAATCTTCCAGGGTTCCGCCAGAACATCGGTACTGAAGCGACCTCCTCCCTGAATGCCGGTGTCTTTGCACGCCGGGCAGCCCTTGATGATACTCGCATTGGTACTTCGTCCGACCGTCTGCTCTGTCACCATACCCCACAATTGATCATCCGAAAGGGAAATCCACCTTGCTGCCTGTGCAATGGCCTGATCCCGCTCTTCCGCCGCCCATTCGAATCTCTTCACATTTCGCCGGGCATTTTCAATCTGCTCCCTAGTCACAAAATGTCCACCACGTTTTGACAATTCGCCCTCCAGGTCCAGGATCCACTTCCGTGTCCAGAGGAGGCAAGATAGGTGTCTCGACGACCGGGATCAAACCATTTGTGACAGGTGACCAAGAGCACAAAATCCTCCACCATTCGGCATCCCGATACCCATTGACACCACCGGAATTCGCCGCTATTATGTCCAACATTAATCACACGTTCAAAACCCGGATTCGAGGACCATTCCATGCCCCACAAGAGCTCTTTTGCATTCCGCACCCACGGAGGCGTTTGCGCAGGTGAAACCTGGATCTACGATCACCAGGAGCCCATTGCACGCTTCGATAACAGAATCATCGAGCAACCGGAACAGAACCTGAGATATTTCAACGGAAATCTCAAACCCGTCAACCTTTATGACATCAAACTGGCTCCTGGCGGGCGCCCACTGGTCTGCGGCCTGCAAATGTTCTGGGTCTTTCAGCACAAAGTTCTGGTGACATCCGAACTCGTAGGCTATGAGGTTCAAGGACAAGATTCGGACTGCCTTACGCTCACTGTGATCACCAAAGACCCTGGCGGGGTGGCCACCTCCCGGAGAGTCCTGACGCTGACCTATGACCGGGAGTCAGGCTCCTACATTTATGATATCAAAGCACATCTCGAAATCCACAGTCCCGAAGTCCTCGACAGTGAGGAAAAACTACACTTCGAATACTGTGATCCCTGGTATACGGACATCCCGGGATCCACTGTGGAATTTCCAGGTATGTGGGAGAAGAAATACACCCACCTTCTGGCGGAGAACGGAGACGGAACCATCTGGCAGATGCCGCTCAACCATATGGCAACAGGCGTGCCCAGTCCTCAGTCTTTCAAGCGCGATGGTCTTCTCGTCCTCGGGTATGACGAGGGCAACAACCCCGCCTTCGAATTTGTTGGCGAAACTGCGGAGCGAACATCGATCGGCGTGTGCAACTGGGGGTATGATGTCCACTTCGTAGGGCACTATACCCGGGACGAACTGTATGCGCCAATCTGCCCTCACTTCAGAATCCGGCTGTGTCCCGACGAGAAAGTGAAGGAAATGCAGGCAGCGGCAGAACCCATCCCACCGGTGATCTATAATGGCTTCGAGGAACTGCCGCTTTATGAACGGGAAACCAGCTTCGCGAACGGGCTGAAACTGAACGAGCCTACATCGGGAAACACCGATCCATGGCCGTGGTTGCCCGAGGGAGAAGGAACTGAATGGTGTCGAACGGAAGGGCGCTCCGACAAAAACTCTCTACAGATCTCGAAGGAATCAGACGGTCCATCCGAATGGCTCATGGATCGCGAGAGCGAAGGCGCATGGACAGAGCGCTGGACACCCGATGTCACATATAGGATCACCGGATTCATCCGGACCAAAGGTGTGGAGGGGCGAGGTTCATGTCTTGCCGTGCGATGGGGCGTTTACAACTATCCCGAGCGATTTCCCTATGTGTGCTCCGAGAAACTGAGTGGCGATAACGACTGGACGCAAGTGAGTGTGGAAATCGAAGGACCGCCGCCTCCGGAAGTTGGAGCGATACACATCATCTTCCGACAGGATGGGAAAGGTAACTCGTGGCTGGATGATGTCACTGTGGAACGGGTATAGAACATCGCGAGGAAATAGGTCAGGTGGAAAGTGCCGGCAGGAGCCGGTTCACAAGGACTGAGGTCCCTCGATACACCTTCCGCAGCTTGCGCTGCTCCAGGCACTCGGGAAAGCGGGTAGGGGTGAATCGGGGATAAAAGCGGGATAATGGGAGCAACGCAGAACGACATCGCCCGGAGTCAGGAATGAATTGGGGACATTGGTGCATATCAAAATTAAAATCCGAATACGGGTGGACTGAACATGCAGGAAATGGTGGGATTGATCGGGCTTGGCGAGATGGGTGAAGGGATGGCCCGAAACATCTTGAAGAATGGGTACTCGGTAGTTGTTCACGACCTCCGGTCCGAGCGGATGACACGATTGGCTCAGGCGGGGGCGGAGATGGCTAATAACCCAGCGGAAGTTGCGGATCGTTGTAGATGGATTGTCCTGGTTCTGCCCGACGGGTCCGTCGTACAATCGGTGGTTCTGGGCGAAGGCGGGATTTTGGATCACCTTGAGGAAGCGCACATTCTGATCGATTGCGGGACAACCCACCCGACCACCACGATAGACATCCACAACGAGGTGCGACGGCAAGGCGCAAGATTTATTGACGCGCCGGTATCCGGCATGAAGGCGCGAGCCGATGATGGCTGCCTGACGATGATGGCAGGCGGAGATCCGGGGGCATTTGCCGAGGTGACTCCGCTGCTCGAATCGATGGCAGACAACGTCACCTACATGGGTGGGAGCGGGAACGGCCAGCTGACCAAAATCCTCAACAATGTCCTGTTCAATATATCGATCGCAGCAATGTCCGAACTGCTTCCACTTGCGGTCAAACTCGGACTCGATCCAGAGAAACTTCAGAAAGTGGTGAGCACGGGGTCCGGGCAAAGCTACGGATTCGATCATTTCTCGGAATTGGCACTCTCCAGAGACTTCCAAACCGGATACGCAATGGATAAGGCCAGGAAGGACATGGATGCCGTCCTGGAATTTGCGGAGGAAGAGCGTGTGGAACTGGTCCTGGCGGAAGCGGCGATGAGGACGTATGAGGAGACCTTGCGGAGTGGGTTTGGTGCGGAGAACAAGGCGGCAATGGTGAAGGTGTGGGAAGAGAAGTTGGGGGTGTTGGTTCGGAAGCAGGAAGATCGATGAGCGGAAATAATTCGACGGGTGAGGAGGTCCCTCGATACACCTTCCGCAGCTTGCGCTGCTCCAGGCACTCGGGAAGACGGGACGGTGGGATTTGAGGGAGATTCGTGGATGAAGGCAGAAAAACCCGGACAAACTTTGGTGCAGATTCAAACCAATATTGATCGAAGTAGGATGGTGGAAGTCGCCGGCGGGAGCCGGCTCCTACGGTTGGGCGGTCGGGAAAAGGGGTATGGGTGAAGCGGGGATAAAGGCGGGAGAATAGGAGAAGAGCGGAATGACAGATGGGAACCGCAGATTAGGGAATGGTATGGAAAAATCGGGTCGAAAGAAGCTCTGGTTCAATCGAATGGTGGAATACTGGAATATGCCCGGGCCGGATGAGCGGGCGCGATTTCTTGACCACGTTCGGCTGGCAAAGCTGCAGGTCGTTCAAACGGGCCATTTCGGGCCCTTCCTTTACGGACTTGCGGATGATCCGAAGGCGGAGCGTTATTGGGCGGGCATGCCGCTTGTGGGCGTGCGTAAAAACCTTGAATATGCCGCGGAACTGATTCGAGATATTCAAGACGCAGGTGCTCAGGTTATCGGGCAGCTCAGTCTGACCTGGCATTATGCAAATCACAATGAGGGACTTGGTCTATTCGGATCCTGGAACTCTATCTGGTCTGATGACCTTCTGGGAAGTGCGCCCTGTTCTCCGGAAGCTTGTCACCAGATACTACCGGCCGGATCAATCCGATCGTGGGACATCGTGGGGCGACCGTACCAAACGTATTCCGGTTGCATGTGCAATCCCGCCTGGCTCTCGGTTCTCAAACCCATGGTCAAGAAGGCGATCGATCTGGGCGTAGACGGCCTCAACGCTCATCATAATTTCGAAAGTTTTTGCGCTTGCGAACATTGCAGATCCTATCTGATTCCCCGGCTGACCGAGGTGTTCGGCAACGAACAACTCCGTATCATCCTGGGAGGATCACTCGAAGAAGTCAGTGAATTCTCCAAACCGCATACGGACTGCCCTGAGGATTTGGGCAGCAGGTTCAAAGTGGAAGTCACTCGCGCGGCCAACCTTCGCAGGAAGGAATTTTTCGACGAACTTCTGACCGACTACGGCCGATCCCTGAAGCCGGACCTGATCCTCGCCCAATGGTATCACAAGTATGACTTCAATGCGCACGACGAGCGCAGTATGCTGCCCGACGATCTGTGGGCGAAGGGTGAAGACTACATCTGGTACAGCCAGGGACCCTATCGCTGGCTGAGCGCGATCAAGGAAGGGTTCCTCGGCGACATGGGTATGCCTGCTAGATATGTCGAAGCAATGGGAAAGGGCAAGCCCTTCATCATCATGAAATACGACTACAAGCGATGGCGCCTGTGGATCGGTGAAGCGGCAGCCCACCAGGGCGCCTCATTCGCCTTTCACGCGGGACCACCTCGTGGAGATACCGAGCCAGGAATCGGCCGTTCGAGCGATGACTTTTATGGTCCCGCTATCCGCTACCAGCAATTCCTGGCAAATCACCAGGAGTTGTTCGAATCCGTAAAACCATGGTCCCAGATCGGCCTGGTGTATCCCCGAAGAGCCGAGCGAGCGGGTGAATCAGAATCCACGCTTCCTTTAAAGCGGATGGGGCGCGTTCTCGAGGATCACCACTTTCTGTTCGACATACTGATGGAGGAATCGCTGTCGGAAGCAATCGATCGGTATGAGCTTTTGATCCTGCCCGAGATCGAGCGGATGTCTACGCACGAAATCAAAAACGTATTGCGGTGGGTGGAATGCGGAGGGAATCTGCTGTTAACCGACCGTTCAGGGATCGCCGATCCCAACAATATTCCACATCAAGAAGATCCGTTCTTGCCCTTCAAACAAAGCAACCCGACTCAGCATGGGAAAGGCACAATCTCATATCTCAAGGATGGCCCCTGGGAGCCAAATTCATTCACGATCGATGAAATCCAGGTGCCCACCTATCCCATCGCAACGGAAGATCCATTCAGTCACTCGCTTGCCGAGACAATCAATGAATCGATCCGTCAACCCTCAGTCACAACAAACGCGCCCTGGTATGTACGGATGCGCACCTGGCGCTCTTTGGACGGCAACCGGCTGACCATACACTGGGTCAACTATCTACAAGATGAGGATGCTTGCATCGAAGTACCCATCCCCACGGGCCCAATACAAGTCACCTGTTCATCA
>CAVOEZ010000256.1:0-6277 GCA_963694355.1 Latescibacteria bacterium UBA2968
GAAAGGCCTATAAAAGAAAACAGTCGGCGATAAAGCCGACTGTTTTCTTAAGAGCCCATACGAAGAACGGTCATCAGCCTATTGCCCGGAGTCAGAGCCGGGAAGCTGCCCCGTAGCGTGAAAAGGCCGAGAATCGCATCTGCGTATGGGCCCATTTCCTTTTGAACTCTTGGTAGGTCTTCGATTCATAATCTTCACGCCGGAGACATCGCCGGGGGGCATCCGGTTGAAGTAAACCAAAGCTTCCACGCCAGTTCAAAGGGAGAAGCAAACTCAACTTAAGAGCCCATACGAAGAATCAAATCCTGCCCGAGAAACCGGGTTCAGAGCCGGGAACTGACCCGGTTATATGATGGGTCTGAGGACCGACTCTCCGTATGGGCCCAAATTCTTTACTTGATCAGCAACATCTTTCTAACATCTTTGTATCCGCCCGCTTCCAGCTGGTAGTAGTAGAGTCCGGAGGAGAAGTCCGCTGCATCCCAACTCACTGTGTAAGCACCAGCATTTTGAGGCGTGTTTACCAATCTGGCAACTTCCTGGCCGAGCGCATTAAATACCGTGAGACGGACCTGTGAAGCTTCCGGCAACTGGTATCGAATCTGCGTGGCAGGGTTGAACGGGTTGGGTGAATTCTGAAAGAGTGTATAGGCCTCGGGCGCAGCTATGGACCTGTCGTGAATTGCGAGGCCACTGGTCACATCCGGTGTGAGGTCAAATGCAGGCAACACGGAGGCGATTTTTGCCGATGTGGCAGCTGGAACCAATGGCGCCGATCCCGTGATGGAGGCACTTCCACCCACGCTCAGACTGAGGTCTATAATGTTTCCTCCACGGATCGGGATGCTGCTCCACCTGTCGAGGATATCACCATCGGCGTTGGAAACCTGGGCCGTGTAATAACCACTTGCGCCACGTCTCTGGCTTTCGAAGTCATTCGGCGCCCTCAGGGTCGCGGAGGCCGCACCTTCACTGCTGGTGGAGGTGCTGGACGAAAAGTCCAGAACTCGGCCAGAAATCGACCTGGAAAAACTCACTTCGAGTCCTTCTTCTGCCGGATCTAATGTAATATTGAGTATGGCAACACTTTTGGGTGCGGGCGGAATGCTTGCCGCTGACCCTGGACGCGAGACAAGCGCGGGATGTCCAACAGAGGCTGTGCCCTGCTCCCATATGCCGTCCGGATCGCCAAGTTCTTCACCATTTGTAAATCCGTCACCATCGGAATCCAGGGCAGCAAGCTCGGGACCCCAGAAAACTTCCTGTCCCCCTGGGGTAACCCGCGTTTCAACTTCCTGGCCAAAGGCATTACGTGGCCCATTGCCTGGAGAGGGAAAACCGACGTGGCACGCAAGACATCCTCCTGCGGCCGGGAAACCGTTCGGAATCAAACCCGGGCGGAAAGGGCGTGCATCGGCAGCGGACATTGAGATCAGTCCAGTAAAAACAGCGATAACCATTAACTTGAGACGCATACAACTACCTCCCTCTACTTATGTGGGTCTTGAATTTATGTCGGTCCACCCGACTATCAACGCAATTACCTTGCAAGGTTTGTGCCACCGCATTCACTCAGAAGTATCGATAAGTTAAACTCTTGTTTTTAATAGCCATGTTTAGTGCTGCAACATGTCGAGGTTTAAAAGGTGTGTAGCATAAATGTGGCACATGAACCGGATATATGCGTATAAGAGAAAGAAAATCAGTAACTTACGATATTAATATATTGATTGTATTACTGTCGTGCTAATGTTGCGCTTGACCCGGCTATTTGGATTCCAGGGAAATCGAAAACAGTTTTTGGTCTTGACGGACATTTGACCGGAGGTTAAACTCCAAGCTGGCATCTCAAGCTTTTCTCGAGCGTTTCGTAGTCCTAATCGTCATCCTAGTGTTGGGGATCAACCTATGAAAACTTACCGTGCAGCGATTGTGGGTCTTGGGCGAATGGGCAGCACAATAGACGAGGAGGTGGTGGGTTACCCTTCGATCACTCTGCCCTATTCTGTTGCAGCCTCTTGCCAGGCGAGTGACAGACTCGAATTGGTCGCGGGATCTGACCTGCTTCAGGAAAAACGAGAGGCGTTTGGCCAGAAGTGGGGAGTAGACGCCCTCTATGAAGACTATCTGGAGATGATCGAAACTGAAAAACCAGATCTCGTGGCTGTTTGCACAAAAGGTCACCTGCACGCGGAAATGGGTGTGAAGGTGGCGGCGGCAGGGGTGCCGATGGTCTATATGGAAAAGGCCATGGCTTGCTCGATGCACGAGGCCGATCAGGTCCTGAACGCGTGTTCTGAGCATAGTACCGTCTTCAATACGGGTGTCCTGCGACGATTCGACAACCGATACTGGGCTATGCGTGAAGTGATCGCGCAAGGCACGATTGGGGAGGTGAAGACCGCCGTCCATTTTGCCGGAACCAATTTGCTGCATGGTCATATCCATTCCATGGATACCCTGTCTTATCTTCTTGGGGACCCGAAGATCGCACAGGTGAAAGGGGAGTTACTGCCAAGAGATCTGGTGATAGAGGGGAACAAGCTGGACAAGGATCCGTCTGCGCTTTATCACCTCCTTTTCGAGAACGGCGTGGAGGCATGGACTGTTCCGTCCGGGCAGTGGGAATTCGAGGTGACCGGAACCGAGGGCCTCGTGAGGTCCAGAAACAACGGTGTGGGATGGGAACTGCGTAAAGCGCGTGAACCGATGGGCAAGAGAAGGTCCTGGGAAGAAGCGCCGTTTCCAACGGTAGAACCAAAGAGTGCAGTCGTAGCGTGCCTGGAAGACCTTGTAGAGGCGCACGAAAGCAAACGTCCATCACTAGGCAATGTTGACGTAACCCACCATATTACCGAAGCCTGTTTTGCTGTGGGCGAAAGCCACCAGAAGGGCGGCGCGTGGATCACGCTTCCCGGCGTGGACCGGGATCTCTACATTTTTCACGTCTGAGCCGAGCCAAACTTATTTTCGAGGTGTATGCATCGTGACCGAACCCCTTATTCCACCTGACGAGTTCATTGGCCTGAGTGATGTGACGCATCTGTGTACGGGAGGAGAATCTCCGTGGCTTAAGTCCCAGGCTGATGTTTACGGGCGTTTCGCCAGGCTGAAGAGTTCAGGATACGCCGGGAGGGACGAGATTTATGCAACTGGAGAAAACTGCCGAGCCAAAATGGGTGACCTGTGGCACGTTCCGGCCAATCGCGTGGCTTTCTTACCTGCCGCCGCAGAAGGAATGGCCTGGTTGGCCCGAGGACTGGACTGGAAACCCGGCGACAATGTGGTTACCACGAATGTGGAGTTTCCGTCCGTTGCATATGCCTGGAAAAATTTGAAGGAGCAGGGTGTGGAGGTCAGAATGATTCCGCCCAGGGACTGGCGTATTCAGGAGGATGACCTGCTCGCGGCAGTGGATTCCAGAACACGCATTCTCGCGGTGAGTCAGGTGAGTTTCTATACCGGACAAAATCTGGATCTTGCTCGATTGGCTGCTTGCAGAGAAACGGGCGTTCTGCTCGCTGTTGACGCCACCCACGCTTCTGGTGTGGTCGATGTGCGAGCGGATTTGACAGACATGACGGTGAGCAGCAGTTACAAGTGGATGCTCGCAACACACGGTACAGCTCCCTGTTATCTGAGTGAACGAGCAGAGGAGCAGACTGCTGCATCGAGTTTCGGATGGCACAATCTGGCGGTTTGGCCTGCGCAAGGCGCGGAGCGACACGAGACGGTGGATGAAAAGCCGATGCCAGATCTGATGGAACCCGGAAATCCGGCGATGCTGGTGATTATGCATCTGGACAAGGCATTGGAACGGCTGCAGAGCGCAGGTATGTCAAGGGTGGAGTCACACGCGAAGGACCTTTCTGAACAAGTAAGTGAGCGGCTACAAAAGATTGGCGCCACAGTCATCAGTCCTCAGGACAGAGCTGCTCGATCCGGTAACACGTGTTTTCTTGCGGATGACGCAAAGGCTGTGGAAAC
Source organism: Latescibacteria bacterium UBA2968 (assembly GCA_963694355.1). Taxonomy (GTDB): domain Bacteria; phylum Latescibacterota; class UBA2968; order UBA2968. Next base: position 3,988 of record CAVOEZ010000256.1, read on the forward strand.
CCGTCTTGCAGAACACGACGTACTCGTGTGGGGAGAATTCGGCAGGGTGAGGATTTCTACACACGTCCACAATGGCAGTGATGATGTGGAGCGTTTGCTAGATGTACTGCCCGGTGTCCTATAAAGTACGGCGTTCGAGCAGGGCCTGTGCGACCTGAGCGAAGCGCCTTTCCTGGATTTTTGACCCACAATTACCACTGGAGATCTGGATCATGATGAAACTGGGTTGTATGTCTCTGAGTTACAAGGATCAGTTTGCATCCGGTGAAATCGATCTGGTCGGTTTTATCGACAAGGCATATGAAATGGGTCTTGACGGCATCGATTTGCACACCAGGGCGTTCGCATCGACGGATCCCTCGTATCTCAGAGACATTCGGATGAGATGCCTCAAGCGCGGACTGGCCATATCTTATATTGGGGTGAGCAACAATTTCGGGAGACCGCAGGAGGAGCTTCCCGAGGTGGTGGCAGACGTGAAACACTGGGTGGACGTAGCGGCATCGATGGGTATTCCTCTTGTACGTGTTTTCGCGGCCTGGATTCCCGACGGTGAACCTGAGGAGCAGGTGTGGGAGCGGATGATGCCCTGCATGAAGGAGGTTGCCGCCCACGGGGAAGAAAAGGGTGTGGTGCTGGGGCTCCACAATCACAACCACGGATGTGTGACCCGAACGGGGAAGGAAGTTCGCCGAATTATCGATGAAGTGGACAACCCCTATTTCTCGCACATTCTGGATACCGGACAGTATGTGGGGTCACCCGGGGCAAGCGGCGCAAATGGTGTTGAAGATCCAGAGCTGGATTTCTACGGCAGCATCCAGGAGACCGCGCCCCTGGCCATTCACGTGAGGGCGAAAATTTACCGGATCCAGACCGGGGAAGAGGCGTGGCTGGACTACCCCAGGATCTTCAAAATTCTCCGAAGCGTAAACTACAACGGATGGGTGTCGATGGTATACGAAGGACAGGCAGATGAAGCGGAGGCTACAGCGGTACCGAAGGCTGTGTCCTATTTGCGAAGATTCGTACCCGGTACTTAAGCCCGCTTCAGCGGCTATATTTTGTAGACCTTGCAGGATCACATTGGAACGGGCATAAATGGCGATAGCAGATTCACAGGATCAAAGCGACCCAAGCGTCGACAACATGGCGGATCGGCAGGGCATTACGCTCCGATCGGTTATTCTGGGTCTGCTCACCGCAGCCGGATCCGCATACTACGGGATCGCAGGGTCCATGGTGCTGCACGTTGGTTCTCTGGTAAAATCCAACTTCCCTGTGGCCCTTATTCTCGTGTTCATGGTCTGGGTGGTGATCAATATGATCATTGCCAGGATCAGTCCCAGGTCTGTGCTTACCACCACGGAGATGATGGTCATCTTCGCGATGTCGTGGATCGCAGGGATGATGCCCGGCGTGGGTTGGACCGGATATATGGTTGGCGCTCTTCCCGCACCCCATTTCTTCGCGACACCTGAGAACCGCTGGGGGGAACTGTTTCTGGATGAACTTCCCGCCTGGGTGTTTCCCGAGGCGGTTCCGGAGATTGTAGACCGGTTCTACTTCGGTCTTCGCAAGGGGGAATCGGTACCCTGGGCGGGATGGGTGCTTCCTGTGGGGTGGTGGCTGGCAGCCAGCCTGGCGATGGTTGGCGTGGCGTTTTGCGTGACCACCATCTTCCACCGTCAATGGGCGGATGCGGAACGGCTCACCTATCCTCTGGTGAGCTTTCCGGTGGACCTGACGGAGGGCATGGACGAGGGAAGGTGTGTTCCGAAGGTCTTCCGATCTCCGGTGTTCTGGCTGGGGTTCGCGTGGACGGCTGGGATCATATGCTGGAACATCATTCCTTTCTGGTATCCTCAGGTTCCGCGTATTACTCTGTTCGATTCTGTGAATACCAAGTCCATGATTGTGGCGAGGGGTTTCCCACCCGTCTATCTGCGTGTGCTGCCTCTTGTGATCGGTCTGGGGTATCTGTGCAGTCTGGATCTGCTTTTTAGTTTCTGGTTTTTCGGGCTGCTTGCCATTGTGAAGGTGGGGGTGATGAACCGGACGGGATTCGAGGTGGGTCTGGCCGGACAGCCGTCTTCTGGCGTTGAAATCATCAGTCTGGAAAGCCACGGGGCGATGACGATCCTGGTGATCTGGTCCCTGTGGATGGCAAGGCACCATCTGGCCTATGTCTGGCGATGCGCGATTGACGGTACCGGTGATGGGGAAGGCCCTATTACTTACCGGGCAGCGCTTGTGGGACTTCTGGGATGTTCGTGGTTCATCTGCGGAT
>CAVOEZ010000257.1:0-6274 GCA_963694355.1 Latescibacteria bacterium UBA2968
TCTTCAAAACTTTGTCCCCGAGCTCTTCTATTAGTTTCATATGACGATCTTCTTCGATCAGTGTCATCACACCCTTCTCAATTCCCGCAGTTTCAAGGAAATCGGGATCGACTTGATACTGTATGTCTACAAGGGCATTTCCAATTCCATATACGTTGTAATCCCTACCCATATTCTACTCCTTGCATATAATGATCTATTTCTTATCATGCCTAATCATTGGTGACTAAGGATAAGGGTTTTGCTCATTTGCATCAACAAAATTGCTGAAATTACTCACTCGGCCGGTGCCTGTCCGTATTCAGCGGTTCTGCCGGCCAGGTCGTTATCTCAGGAGGGTACGTGGGAGAGATCTATACATGCAAAGTACGGGATCTGACCATTCAGATCGATTTGGACTCAGGAGAACAGAAGGAAGGTGTAAGAAACAACGAGCTCTGGCGTGCAACCACTTACGATGAAAAGGAACCTGATACGCTAGACTGGTTGGACACCTTCATGGAACCGGGTGATGTACTCTATGATATAGGCGCCAACATAGGACAATACTCTCTCTATGCCGCCTACAGACTTCAAAAAACGATCAGCATCCTGTCCTTCGAACCCGAAGCGCTCAATCAGGCAAAACTCAACAAGAATATTGTCCTGAATGACATGGTCGGGGTCATTACGCCTTATCCCATCGCCGTGTCGCACGAGACAGCCATCGAGCATTTTTACTCTAAGAACTTCGCTCCCGGCGCCGCACTCCATGCCCTCGGCGAACCTGTAACCCAGGGGGATGAATCTTTTCCGCCTCAGAATACGCAGGGAATCGTTGCCGTATCTCTGGACGATCTGACCGGCAAATTCGCGCTTCCCTTTCCAACGCATATCAAGGTGGATGTGGATGGCATCGAAGAGCGGATCGTCGCAGGCGCCTCCCGTACACTGGACGACCCTCGCTTGAAAAGCGTCCTGATTGAAGTTTACATGCATAAGGATATCGCAGAGAGGATCAAGGAAGTATTCTTTGCCAAAGGTTTCGAACTCTTCAACAGCGACCTGATCGACTACTCGCACGGCATTGTACAAAACCTCATCTTCCGAAAACCCACGGAGGGTACATCGTGAATAAGGCAGCCCCTTACTCCAGAGATGTGCTAAAGGGCAGTGGCGCTCTGCGGACATACGCGGGGCCGAACTTGCTCCAGATCGCCATGCCTCTGGGCGGTTTGGGGGCGGGAAACGTGTGTCTCAACGGGTATGGAGGACTTCAAGACTTCTCGATCCGCAACAAGCCAGAGACATCTGCCGTCCCAGACGGACACGGGAATCGGGATTCGGCGTTCGCGATCTTGCACGTCAAGGGCAGACACTCGATTACCAGATTGATCGAGGGTCCTATGCCACCCGAAAAGATTTACAATCTGGGCACGAAGGGGCAGGGCCACCGTGGCGGGGGCCACGAAGGCATTCCTCGTTTCAAGACATGCAGCTTTGTTGGCCAGTACCCATTCGGCACCGTTCGCCTCTACGATCACGACGTCCCGCTGGAAGTAGAACTCACAGGCTTCAATCCGTTTATTCCACTGGACGATCTGAACTCAGGAATCCCGTGCGCAATACTCGAATACACATTCACAAACCGTACAAAGAAGAAAACCGAATTCGAATTCTCGTATCACCTTTCCCATCTGGCCGAGGGCTCTGCTCCAGATGCACGAAACAGCCGGAACGAGGTCATTCCGCGTCGTGGTGTCCACCTCTTCAACACTGACCCTGCGCAATCCGAAACATTCGGTTCAGCCAGCCTCTCGGTAATCGGTCATACACCTCAAATCAAGGCCATGTGGCTTCGAGGTGGATGGTTCGACTCCATATCCGCATTATGGCGCGAGGTGTCTTCAGGAAAATTCAAGACCAATGATGGCAAGCGATCGGACAAAAGCATCTCGGGAAGAAACGGCGGGTCCATTCTTGTTGCCGGGACGCTGGATCCGGGTGAGAAAATCACATACCCTGTTCTGATCACCTGGCACTTTCCCAATTGTCATTACATCGCAGGAAGGGTGAACAATACCGAAATTTCCGCCGAGGACTGCTGCGAAGATCAGAGGCCAGACTGGCGTCCGTATTATGCTTCACAGTGGCGTAATGCCCGGGAAGTCTCCGACAAGATTCACGCTGAATATGACTCGCTGAGAGACCGAACGGTGCGATTCAAAAATGCCCTGTTCACTTCGACACTTCCATCGTATGTCCTGGATGCCGTCAGCGCGAATCTGGCAATCCTGAAATCTCCCACCTTTCTGAGGCAGGAAGATGGCAATGCCTGGGGATGGGAAGGATGCTTCGTAGACAGGGGATGCTGTTCAGGCTCTTGCACCCATGTCTGGAATTATGCCCAGGCACTTCCCCATTTGTATCCCAACCTGGAAAGAACCTACCGTGAGCAGGAGCTGGAACGCAGTATGGACCGCAAAGGTCACATCAACTTCCGGTCGGCACTGCCCGATGGCCCCGTCTCTCATCAGTACCGTGCAGCTTCGGACGGGCAACTCGGCGGAATCATGAAGCTTTACAGGGAATGGCAGATATCCGGGGACCGGAACTGGCTCGCCAAATTGTATCCGCTGGCGAAGAAAAGCATCGAATACTGCATACGATCCTGGGACCCGCGTGGTAAAGGCGTTCTGGAAGAGCCGCACCACAACACCTACGACATCGAGTTCTGGGGACCGGATGGCATGTGCTCCAGCATCTATATTGGCGCTCTGGCCGCGATGAGCCAGATGGCTGATGAAATGCAGAAGCCCGACGAAGTCCAGCGTTACAAGTCGCTGTCTGAAAAGGGCGCTGCCTACCTCGACAAGCACCTCTTCACGAACGGGTACTACCAGCAGAAAGTGAACTACCGCGGACTCAAAGACACATCCTTTGCGAAGTTCGTCAAACGTGTTGACCGGAAAAGTGGCGAAGTGGATAGACTCCTGAAAAAGGAGGGTCCCAAGTATCAATACGGCACGGGATGTATTTCCGACGGCGTTATCGGTGCGTGGATGGCCAGAATCTATGGAATCAAGTCGCCGCAAACCCGATCGAAAACACGCAGAACGCTGAAATCCATATTCCAGTACAACTTCAAGCATGATCTCTCCGACCACGCTTGCACCCAGCGCCCTGGGTATGCGTTGGGCAAGGAACCGGGTCTTCTGTTATGCTCTTGGCCAAAGGGAGGAAAACCCACACTTCCGTTTGTATATTCGGACGAAGTCTGGACCGGGATCGAATATCAAGTGGCTTCCCACCTGATCGAAGAAGGTCTCCTTGAAGAGGGACTGACCATAGTGAAGGCGGTAAGGGACAGATACAATGGACACGTACGTAATCCCTGGAACGAGTACGAATGCGGGAATTACTATGCCCGTGCGCTCTCCAGCTATGCCCTCCTGGGATCTCTTTCCGGTTTCCGGTATTCCAATGTGCAGAAAGCGCTCTGGTTCGGTCCTCGGCTAATGTCTCCACGTTTCAAAACTTTCTTCTCAGCGGCCCCCGGATTTGGAACTCTCACCCTCACAGAAAAACATTTGGTTATCGACATCATCGAGGGGAAGCTTCTGGTCGAAACCCTATATTTACACGGTAAGCGGATCAAGCTCAAGGCTCCGGTTGATGCCAGACCTAACAAGAAAGTGACCATCCGCCTCACATCCTGACGGACCAAATCGATAAGAGAGACCATGCCACAACCAAATATACTCCTGCTATTTGTTGATCAGATGAGGTACGATGCCATGCGGTGCGCGGGTAACCCGACAATCAACACACCCGCGTTGGACAGACTTGCCCGTGAGGGCATGAACTTCACCCATGCCGTCACACCGGTTCCTGTCTGTGTCGCCGCCCGCCATTCCCTGGTGACAGGCCAGAGGTGCGCTGCCCACGGTCGCTTTGCCAATAATCTGCCGAACCCGGAACCAAATCTGTACACCCTTCCGCAACTTCTGGGTACCGCTGGTTACCAGACTCGTGCCATCGGCAAGATGCACTTTATGCCGCCAAGAAGGCACTTCGGATTTCACCGAATGGAACTGATGGAGGAGATTCCGAAGTGCCGAGAAGAGGACGAATATCTCACCTATCTCAAGCAGGTTGGATACGGTCATATTCGTCAGGTCCACGGTGTCCGAAACCTACTCTATCACCAGCCTCAGGAATCTGTGATTCCTGAGGAACATCACGGGAGCACCTGGGTGGCGGATCGTACCATCGACTTCTTGCACGAAACCAGGCACCAGCCCTTTTTCTGCTGGTCATCCTGGATCGCACCACACCTGCCCTGGAACGCACCCGAACCCTTCGCTTCAATGTACCCCCTCGAGGATATCGACCCTCCTCATAACTGGGACCAACCCAGGGAAACGCTGCCCCCTTTGATGCGATGGGCGAAGGAAACTTCCGACACTGCCTTTGCGAGCGTGGATCATCTCAAGCGCATAAAATCACTCTACTACGGAAACATCAGCCTGATCGACAAAGGAGTCGGCCGCATCCTGGACACACTCGACGAACTGGGCATGGCAGAAAACACCCTGGTCATCTTCACCTCCGACCACGGCGAACTCATGGGTGACCACGGTGCATTTCAAAAAAGCAAGCCGTACGAAGCCTCCATGCGTATTCCTTTTCTAATGCGAATGCCTGATCGCGTAGCACCCGGCTGTGAGTCGCCTGATCGCGCAAGCATGTTGGATATCATGCCAACTGCCCTGGAGCTTGCCGAATCTAAGTACCCTGGCGAGCGCCCATTACCGGGCGCCAGCCTTCTTGGTCGCGATGGCGGAGGACTCGCTTCTGCCAGGGACCAATTCGTTGTCGAACACGGCGCCGGGCCCAAGCGCTGGCTTTCGCTGCTCCGGGGACCCTGGAAATACAACTACTACTTTGAAGGAGGATGGAAGGAACTGTTCCAACTCGAAGACGATCCTCTCGAAATGAACAACCTGCTCCTCAACAGCTCCGATGGCCCTTCACGCACCCGAGCCGAACAGATGCAGCAGCAACTTTCCGATTGGGAAGGAAGTTTTGGCTTCGCGTCTTCCTTCACTTCATCGGGTGACTTGCTCGAATCTCCGTTTGATGAGAAGCCTCCAACAACAATCGGTCAGCAATTCCCAACATGGGTTGAAAACCTGTCGCCGGATGAAGCGTTGGAAATGGAATCTCCCGGTGCCTCCACTTTGAATGCGATGGCAAACGAATGGACCTATGCCCTGGAAGACCTCAATTTGAAGGCATTCAAGGATGGCGGCGGATCGCTTGAAGGATCTGGGAAGGAACATTTATTGCAACAATTATAGACTCTGGATTCACAAGGTGAAATGATGGTCAAAACCAAACACGGCACGCCTTTGAGGAGAACAATGGACAATACAAAATTCATCATTATGGGAGAGCCCTGGTCGCAGTGGGTTGATGAGTGTGCGGACATTTCGCCCGACCTTACCGGGGTTGCCACACACACCAGTGAAGAACTGATGCGGGAAATCGTGGATGCGGAAATCGTCATCGGTCGCCTCCCGCGTGAGGCATTCCTGAAAGCCGATCGGCTCAAGTGGGTTCAGAGCAACGGTGTAGGATTCGAGACAATGCTCTTTCCAGAAATGTTGTCCAGTGATGTTACCATCACGAATACGGCCGGAGCGCTCGACGCTTCGGTAGCCGAACATGCGATCGCCCTGGTGCTCGCCTATACCCGGGGACTGGCCTCCTTTGAGAGAGACCGTAAAGCAAGAAAATGGGACCCGGATATTCCCGTATTCCAGGTCGATGGCAAGACCGCTTGTGTGGTGGGCCTTGGATCTATCGGGAAAGGAATCGCCTCTCGTCTGAGTGCCCTTGGCACAGACACCATCGCCATTGACGCCCAGGTAAGTTCGCCACCTGAGGGGGTATCTGAAGTGTACCCTCCTGACAGCATGCTCGAGGCCCTCTCCAGATCCGACATTGTGGTAGTTGCCCTTCCCCTTACGAATGGGACACGCGGTCTGATCGATGCGAGCTGCTTCGAAAGCATGAAAGAAACCGCCCTGCTCGTCAACATCGCGAGAGGACCCATCGTGAACGAGACGGATCTGATAGAGGCGCTCCGGTCTGGCCAGATTGCAGCCGCAGGTCTCGACGTATTCGAGGAAGAACCTCTGCCGGCATCGAGCCCTCTGTGGGACATGCCCAACGTCATCTTCGCTCCTCATGTCGGAGGACGATCCGCCGAAGGACGAGACAATATTCG
>CAVOEZ010000258.1:0-6257 GCA_963694355.1 Latescibacteria bacterium UBA2968
ACAACGACTCTGGACGGCGCTTTGATTCCGGATATGGAAACAGAGATGAGCCGCAGATATCTGAAAATCGCGCAGAAATGGTTTCCCACAGCCCTGAGTTATTTTGAGGACTGGCCGGAGAGGCCTGGCTGTGGACACTTTTTTGGCGGTGTTCACTGGTACGGGATCGAAACGGCTACACCGCTTCACGCACTTGCGGTTGTGAGTACCTCGCCTGAATACGACGAGAATACCACAGGTCTGTCCATTGGAAATCTCAGAGAGATCGTCATCAAAGCCATTCGCTATCTCTGCTTTACGCACGACACAGGTCCCGAGGAATGTGTTCGTCCGGACAAGGGCCTTGGCATGCCGAGGAGTTGGGGGACGAAGTGGGGAGAGCGAGGACACGGATATTTTCCCGAGAGTCAGTGCGGCCCGACCATCGCGAACATGACAAAGGCTGCACTGATCCTCAAACCCTATGTGGACGATGAAACCTGGTTGATGCTCGCGACCATTTGCCTGGATTATCTGGATCGATTTGGAGAGATGGCGCCCAGAAGCGGAATCTACGCGGATACACAGATGGAGGAGAACGCGTGGACCGCACAGGGCCTTGTAGCCTGCTATCTCTTCTTGTCCGAACACGACATGGCGGGTCAGTGGGAGGACCAAGCAAAGAAGTGGATGTATTCGGCGTGCGCTTCACCTCAGGACCGGTTCAACCAGGGCGAAATGGAGTCGGGAGAGACCATTTCCAAACTGACAGGGAAGATCTTTACCACTCTGCCAGACTATATGGCCGAGAACCACGGCATGGTTCATCCAGGGTACACGGCGTCCGGCGTGGCTTCCGTTGGAAGCCTGGGAATATTGTACAGGATGTACGGGCGAACCGAGCCACCCCACGCCTATTGGAATCGGCAGGAGGTGTACGATGTCATAAAGCGGCTGACCGATTTCACGGGGTCGCCAATGCCGTCTCAGGGGATGGATCGGTTATACCTTGCCGAGCAGCACGCCCTTCACGCAGTAGCACACCTATTGCTCAAGGATCCGGATGCGGGATTTTTCGAGCGGGCGGCGCTGGATATTCGTGAAAAGACACAAGAGAGCAACAAGGGTCGGTTGATCGATCCGGAGATCGCCGCAAAGTGTCACGAGATGGAGGATCCGATGGAGATCAAGGAATCGGAGATGATCGCGGCGATCGTGAAACCCTATCTCCTTCACCGGATGATGGACGGGGAGGCACCGGTACCGACCGAGAGGCAGGAGATCGAAAAAAAGTTCAATGGCGTGAAGCTGTTTCCACACGCTGGCTTTGTTTTTCATCGTCACAACCGGGGACAGACGTCTTTCGCCTGGCGGAACTACTTTACTGCACTGCCCTGGACCCGGGAAGGCATTCATACCATCGGACCGAGTCGGTGGAGTATGCTGGCAAAGGTGCAGGTGAGGGACAGGCCGGAGAGTCACAATCTTGTCACGCTGAGAGTCAATGAGAAGGATGATGGTTTCTGCGCGCTAATGGAAACTCGCCGGTCGCAGGATTCGATTCGCCAGCGGGTGCTCTTCGCGTCCCTGCCGGATGGTCGTATTCTGTCGAATGAGAGAATTCATGCATTGGAAGACTGTTATGTCGAAAGCGCCGAGCAGGGTTTCCTGAGGATTATGAACGAACACTTTCCGTTAGTCGAAGGGAATTGCAACGGCCAGCGCTCCTTTTATCACCCTGAGGGATGCGAGGTCTTCAAGGGATTTCCGAGTACCGACCCGTCGGAGGACGTGGTGTTTGGTCTGGATCATCCTGGCTGGATCAATGTCGACGATCGAATAGGTATCGTGTTTCGCGGCACAGGTGCGACGCGTTATGTGAACCGACACTATTTTCCTCCCTTCAGCTTTCGAGCTGTAGCGGATGACCTTCATTTGAGTATTTCTGATGAGGGACAGTCGTTTAGAACAGGCGATCTGATCTGTGCATTGTCGACGTTGATCACGCCCGAGCAGTCGAGTGAGGATACGCCTGTCGAAACGCTGGTGATTGCCGAGTCTGCTGAAGAGACGGTCTGCATGATCGCTGATGGATACCTTTGTGCGGGAAATTTCTCGAAAGGACGGACGCTGTGTTCTTTCGAAGCTGATTTCAATGGGTCAATTCCCATTTTTACGGGTGTTGCACGGGTCAACCGCCACAGTGCCGAATATGTGGTTCCTCTCGAGTCCGGAGAAGGTGTTTATCTACCTGAACTGTTGGCGGTGGAGCCGGATGGAGAAGTAACGGTCGAGTCAACACCCGGAGGTCGGACGTTCATGTCGAATGAAGAGCAGCACGCAGTGCGTGTTCAGGTTCATTCCGACGGCAGGTCAGAAGAACGAGTGATCGAAGCAGGTGGTGTGATTGTAATCAGGGGTTGAGCGGCCTTTCTCGAGTGGGAGCTGAATGCGAATTGCAATTTGTGGTATCCGTCATGAGACCAATACATTCTCTGGCCTGAGGGCTGCACTGAGCGATTTCAGGGTGGCTCGAGGAGATGAGATACTTGGAGATGGGCCGTGGGATGTGTTCGAGGACGTGGAGTGGGCGCCAATTCTGGTCGCGAACGCGATGCCACACGGTCTGGTTTTGCAGGATGCCTTCGAGTCTCTGGCAGCCGAAATCGAAGTGGGTCTGCAGCAGGTTGCTCCTCTCGATGCCGTCTATCTCGATCTGCATGGGGCGATGGTTGTAGAGTCAGTGGGAGACGGTGAGCGGGAGCTGGTGATGCGTGTGCGGAAGCTTGTTGGGAAGGAGATTCCCATAGCCGCCAGTCTGGATCTTCATGGGAATCTTGCGCCTGAGGTGATCGAGCAGACGCAGATTCTGACCGCCCTGAGAACTGCACCTCATATAGATCGGGAAGAGACCCGGTTACGTGCGGTGAGACTTCTGGTAAGGTCGTTGCGCGAGGGGCTGCGTCCCAAGAATAACCTGGTGCGATTGCCGATGCTGCTTCCGGGCGAACACGCCGCAACCGGAGTTGAGCCTGCCCGATCGCTTTACGAAAGTCTCGATGGTGTCGAAAAGGAACCTGGAATTCTGGACGCATCGGTCATGATCGGCTGCGCCTGGACGGATTCTCCGTTCACCTCTGTGGGCGCACTGATTGTTTCAGAGGATGAAACCCGTGGACGGGAGGTTGCGGAAGAGCTGGCCCGATCTCTCTGGGATCAAAGAGCGTATTTTGCACCGGATGTTTTGACGCTCTCTGTGGAGGAAGCCGTAAGGGAAGCCATTGCCTCAGAGGAAGCGCCAGTTTTTCTTTCCGATTCGGGGGATAATCTGACGGCAGGGGCGCCGGGTGACGTGCCCGTTGTTCTGAAAGCCCTGCTCGAGGCAGGGGCGGAAGATGCGGTCGTGGCTGGAATCGCGGACGAGGCGGCGGCAGAAGCATGTTTCGAGGCTGGAGAGGGCGCACTGGTAGATCTGAGTGTCGGTGGGAAAATGGATACACTGAACGGCACTCCGCTTGAGATTCGCGCCGAGGTGATCCGGGTATGTGCTCCCGATCTGGCCGTGGCAAAGGTGGGAGGTGTGCAGGTGGTGTTGACGTCGATGCGAATGCCATTTCTGACTTTGAAGGCCTTCGAGCGCGCACGGATCGACCCGACCCGGCACAAGATTGTCGTGGTGAAGCACGGTTATCTGGCACCGGAGCTGAAGGACATTGCAGGAAAAGCGGTCATGGCGATTTCCCCGGGTTGTACGACACTTGCCCTTGAAACATTGCCGTACAAGCATATCAGGCGACCCATGTACCCCCTTGACGATGGTGTGGAATTCGAAACCTGATGTACGGAGACCGTATGCTGATCCTGATGATATGTCTGCTGATCGCTACCCTGATGGTGATCCCTGAAACCGGACACGCCGCAAGTCGGCCCGTTTTCAAGCCTGACCTGGACCAGGGGAACGTGGAATCGGTCAAGCGATCCCTGAAGGAGGTGCTCGAGCTGTCCGAGGCCGAACTCGTGGCACTCGTTCCCGAGCAGTCGGGATTTCGCTTTGTGGATTGTCCCAATTGCGAGGGCGGCGCCGAGGAGAACCAGCTGGCCTGGCGGATCGACCGACCGAACGAGGTCTACTGCCAGTTTTGCGAGATGCGCTTTCCCAATGAGAAGTTCCCCGAGAACGGGAAAATGGAGGTTACGAACGCCCTGGGTGAGACGCAGAAGTATCCTTACTGGGAAGCCCCATTTCCTCCGCCAATGGCGCTTTCCTCAGCTCTGGCCGAGTTGTCTACGGACACAGGGTACAGACATTACTTTCGCGGCAAGGGATGGTTCGTGGCACGGGAGTATCTGTCCAATGCGGCGCTTCAGCTTGCGCAACTTTACCACCTGACCGGGGATGAAAAGTATGCGCATCGATCTGCATTGATCATCGATCGCTTCGCACAGGTGTATCCCGGATATTGTGCACGATACGATCACCCGTTCAGAGCGAAGGTGGTATTCCCGGGGGATCGGACATTTCCTTACCCGGTTTCTCCCTATCTTGCGGCGAAGTGGGGCTATTGGGCGTATGGCGACATTCCATACAATATGGTGTTCGCGTATGACCTGATCCGGGAGAGCGGAGTTGTAGATGAGGATGCGGCACAGCGGATCGAGGACGACCTGTTTCACGCGAGCGTGAAGTTCGTGCGTTCCTATCCGATTACGCTGAGCAATATGGATCCCACGATTTTGAGAGGGCTGATTTCTGCCGGAAGAGTTCTCGAAGAACCCGCGTATGTGCACGAATCTGTGGTCTGGATTTCGGATCTGATCCACAAGCAGCTGTTTGTGGATGGTATGTGGCGTGAAGGGGCTGTTTCATACCACAATCAAACGATCATTGGTCTACACGGTGTCATGGAACTCCTGGACGGGTATTCTGACCCGGAGGGATATCGACATCCGAAGACCGGCGAGCGCCTTGACGATCTGCGACTGGGGGAAGCATTCCCACTGTTTGTGAAAGCGATGAAGATTAAGGAGCTGCTGAAGTATCCCAACGGCCGAACGGTTGCTTTGCACGACACCTGGGCGTGGCAAGCCGAGGATCCTCTCGATACGTCTATCCCATTTCTGCTTCCAGGCGTTGGTCATGCCGTGATGGCCAGGGGCCAAGGAGACCACCAGATGCAAGCCCACTTTCATTTCTCCGGGGCTTACGGACATGCACACGCCGATCTCTTGAGCATCACTTTGTTTGCTCACGGTCAGGAACGTCTGTCCGATATTGGTTATTCGTGGACGCACCAGCGACAATGGGCTTCGTCGACCCTGTCTCACAGTACGGTAATGGTAAACGGCAAGGAACAGACCAGAGGAAATCTTCGGGATCCCTCCGACGGGAACCTGACACTGTACGTTCGAGGCGATGACAATTTCCAGATTGTGGAGGCCGACGGGGTTCGCGCATATCCGGACGAGGTTCGGGAGTACCGGCGCTTGTTGATGTTGGTGGGGGTTTCAGAGGAGGATGCTTATCTGATCGATCTGTTTCACGTAAAGGGTGGTGAGCGACACGAGTATATCCTTGTGGGTGACGCAAATAACGATGGTTCGATCATCTCAACGATCGATCAGACGTCTGTGGCGTCGCTTCTGCCGACGGGTGTGAAGGTGGTCTTCCCATCCGGAGAGACGGTTCCCGGGCACGCCGAGGGACACAACTTTCATTACGGATATGTGGCTGATCTGAAATCAGCAGAAGCACCTGAGGTGTGGCAGGTTGATCTGCTCAGCGAAGGCGAGCCCCAGGCCGTGGTGCGGGTGCACGGTCAGTCGCGGTTGGACGGCAGTCTTCTGTTTGGACGGAGTCCTTCGGTGAGGCGCGCCGAAGAGAGCGAGGGCAGGCTGAAAGACTACAAGATGCCAACCCTTATCCACAGGCGCGAAGGGGATAATCTCGAGAGCACCTTTGTGAATGTGCTGGAACCATTTTCGGGAGAGCCGATCATCGAGTCGGTGGAGCGGATTGAGAGCGAACCCGGTCAGGTGGTGCTGAAGATCAGTCGGGGAGACGCGGTCGACCACATTGCGATTACTTCAGAGGGTGCAATTCTGGAGGTCGGCGATTTTACACTCCACGGTAGGATTGGGCTCGTGCGTGAACGTGCCGGACGTGTCGAGGCGATGACACTGGTGGGGGGAACACTCCTGAAGAAGGGAAAGCGCCAGGTGTCGGGTGGAGGTGTGATCTCCGGGAAGGTGATCGACGTGATGCGAAAGGGTGGAGGGGA
>CAVOEZ010000259.1:0-6254 GCA_963694355.1 Latescibacteria bacterium UBA2968
TGAATAGGCCAACTCCGATCTTCCGGTCAATAGTTTTCTCGAAGTCCCTTGAATTCTAACCCGGTACGGTAGGGATTGCTTGTAAAAGACTGTCTTCTTTGATATCTTTGAACTGCTAACTTATCTATCAATTCATGCCAATTATAACACAAATCGAACGTCGACCCTATGCCTGAATCCGAACCCTTGTTGTCTATCGTTATC
This sequence comes from Latescibacteria bacterium UBA2968, assembly GCA_963694355.1. Taxonomy (GTDB): domain Bacteria; phylum Latescibacterota; class UBA2968; order UBA2968. The sequence continues at coordinate 205 of CAVOEZ010000259.1, forward strand.
CCCCTTCTAAATGAAGAAGATAGCCTCCGTCCTCTTATGAGTAAAGTGACGGAGACTTTGGCGGAATCTGGGTATGATTACGAGGTCATATTTGTCGATGATGGCAGCACCGATGGTTCTTTTTCAGAACTTGAAAAACTGCACGCCGAACACGCTCAGGTCAAGGTTATCCGGTTCCGCCGCAATTTTGGGAAGGCAGCCGCTTACTCCGCTGCATTCCCCCAGGCGAGGGGTACCTACATTGTCACAATGGATGCGGATCTGCAGGACGATCCGAACGAAATCCCAAACCTTCTTGGAAAACTCGAAGAGGGGTTCGATTTGGTTTCAGGGTGGAAGCGAAAACGATTCGACCCTCTTGGGAAAACCATCCCTTCCAAATTCTTTAACTGGGTAACGGGCCGTTTGTCAGGAATCTCGATTCACGACTTCAATTGTGGACTGAAAGCCTATCGTCGGGAGGTCGTGCAGGACCTACGCATTTACGGTGAGCTGCACAGGTATATCCCCGTACTGGCTCACCTCGAAGGCTACCGGATCGGTGAATTACCTGTACAGCATCATCCCCGTCAATTTGGGGTTACCAAATATGGGTGGGCACGGATGCTAAAAGGATTCCTGGATCTGCTCACAGTGATGTACCTGGGAAGATACATGGGAAGACCCCTTCACCTTTTCGGGACAATGGGGATTGTTTTTGGATTCACCGGATTGGCCGTAAATGCGTATATCGCATCCATCTGGTTCAGAGTAGGAAATATTCAGCATAGACACCCTCTGCTCTTCCTCGGGATTCTGCTCACAGTACTGGGCGTGCAATTCGTTAGTACGGGTTTGCTTGCAGACATGGTTGCCCGTTCTTCCAACCCACACGAAAAATACAATATCAGGCAGATCCTCGATTGAAGGGATGAGGCCGAACACACGCGGAGACAACGTGAGTCCTGTACCACTCATTGACCTTCTCGCCCAGCACAGATCCATCCAGACAGAGATCGACAACGCAATCCAGGCGGTGATCCAGGATTCAGCCTTTGTCAGTGGTCCCTTTTCAAAGGCATTTGAAGATGCGTTTGCGGCCTTTTGTGGTGTGGGTCACGGTGTGGGCGCAAGTTCCGGTACAACAGCGCTGCACCTGGTGTTTGCAGCACTCGGTCTGGGCCCGGGCGACGAAGTCATCACCGTACCAAACACCTTCACGGCCACAGTGGAGGCCATTGTTCAAACGGGAGCCGATCCTGTATTCGTGGACGTGGAACCCGCCCATTTGAATATGGATCCAGAAAAGCTCGAAGCGGCGATCACCAGGAACACCAGGGCCATCGTACCGGTGCACCTGTATGGCCACCTGGCCGATATGGACCCGATCATGGAGATCGCAAGGGCCCATGGCATCACCGTTGTGGAAGACGCCGCGCAGGCGCACGGGGCCGAATACAAGGGGATGCGTGCCGGACAATTCGGTATCGCGGCAACATTCAGTTTCTATCCTGGAAAGATACTGGGTGCGTATGGCGATGCTGGAATGGTGGTCACATCCGACCCGGATCTGGCCGAAAAGATGAGAATGTTGTCAAATCACGGCAGACTTGACAAGTACCGGCACAAGGTAGCCGGTTACAACTACCGGTTAGACGGAATCCAGGCAGCCGTTCTCAGTGTGAAGTTGAGACACCTTGAAAAGTGGATAGACAGGAGGAGGTCGCTGGCTTCCTGCTACAACGACGCATTCAAAGGCACAGATATAAAAATACCCGTTGAGGCTGACCACTCTAAACACGTACACACGTACTACGTGATCAGGTCACCTAAACGGGACGAAATTCAGTCTGTGTTGGAACAATCAGATGTGCAGACGGTGATTCATTACCCCGTGCCATTGCACCTGCAGCTCGCCTATGAGCGTCTAGGCTGCAAAAGAGGCGATTTCCCAGTTTCGGAGGAGGAGAGTGCACGGATTCTCTCCCTGCCACTTTTCCCTGAACTGGATGAAAAGCAAGTCCGAGAAGTCGCCAACCTCATTAATGCTGTGTAGCTGCTGGCTTAAACAGCCACCGGTTCGCGCGTGATATGAGCTGGAGATACGTTGCGATCCCTCTGCTGCACCAGATTTCGAAGCTGCTCTGAGCGCTCTTCATCTCCCTGGATAGCGTAGTAAAGCGCCAGATAGGCAAGTCGATTCCTTCTTTCTACATCGTGCGTGGAAACCATATCAGGCCTCCTTCCTTCATAAAATGTTTTCATCGAGGAGCATTCAGACTTGAAGTAATGCAAGTGGCGTGCCAATTTCAGGATTTTTCGGGAAGTTTTTCATATACCGTTGATTTTCAAGGGAATATCTGTTCAATTCAACCCCTAGGCGACCCAATCTCACCTGCAGCAAAAGGGACATTTTGTCCTTTAGTGAACCATTTCTTACCATACCCGGAAAAATTTTGCCTTGTCGGCGGCATGCTCCTATACTAATCCTATCGTCGCACACTCATATTACTTGACCTTTATCGAAGCAAAATCACCAGGTCCTAAATGGGATGAAACTCAGCCAGGCTACGATTCTCATCTTGGCCCTCTTCGGCTCCTTCGGAGTCGTGCTTGCCGCCATGATATTTTTTCTCCGGCCAGTAAGTGAAACGGTCAGAAAACCAAGTGACCCTCTGGTGTCTCCTCAGATCGTCGAGGAAGTGGTAGTGGCCACCGAGATTTCCGCGAACGACACCTCGTCGCATACGGGGAGCTCCGAAATCTCCAACCAGATGCCGAAAGCTACACCCGTGTCCCAACCACCTCCCGTATCAACCGAAAGCATTCGGTTTCAGAAAAAACTCCAGCAAGAAAAAAAGGAGATGGGCTCTCTGCGACTGGAAATGGAAAGACGGCTCAAAAGTCAGATTGCAGCAAGGAAGAAAAAAATCACCTTGCTTGCCAGGAATTGCCAAAAACTCGGGCCAGGGGAAGCAGCAGGAATCCTCCTGGAACTCGACAATGAAACCATTGCCGACGTACTTGGTCATATGGATAAAAACGCAGCAATAAAAATTTCTGCCATTCTGGGTCAGCTTGGCAGAAAGACTATCAAAACCAACTAAGGACAGAGGATAACAATGCTGGATCTAAGATTCATCCGCGAGAATCCCGACATCGTAAGAGAAGCCATTCGAAAAAAACACATTTCGTTCGATCTGGATGCGTTGCTTGAGAAAGACAAACGACTCCGGACACTTCGCGTGGAGATCGATGACCTCAGGGCAAAAAGGAACAACGGATCCAAGGAGATTGCCAAACTGCAAGGCGAGGAGAAACAGACCGCCATTCGGGATATGCAGGCTGTAGTTACCGATCTTAAAGAATTGGAACCGGAATACGATGACCTGGAGCGAGACATCGGTAAGGATCTCCTCCAGATTCCCCTACCCCCGGGTGAAGACGTTCCTGAGGGAGAGACAGACAATGATAATGTAGAAGTCAGCAGGTGGGGAGATCCACCCAAGTTCGATTTTGAGCCCAGGGATCATGTCGAGCTATGTGAAATGCATGATCTGCTTGATGTGGAACGCGGGGTTAAGTTGGCGGGTTCAAGAAGCTACATCCTCCGGAATGAGGGGGCACTCTTGCATTGGGCTGTGCTCCGACTCGCCCTGGATCACATGCTGGCTGAGGGATTTACACCTCTCACGGTTCCTGTGCTTGTCCGCGAAGAATTCATGGTGGGCACTACCTACTTTCCGCAGGGCAGGGAACAGGCCTACGAAATCGAAAAAGATGAATTATTTCTGGTCGGAACGGCTGAAGTCTCGCTTACCTCATATTATGCGGGCGAAATTCTCGGTTTGGAAGAACTCCCGAAGAAATTGGTCAGCAATTCGCCTTGCTATCGCCGGGAAGCGGGAACCTACGGTAAGGACACACGGGGGATCTACAGAATCCATCAATTCGACAAGGTAGAACAAGTGGTTGTTTGCGAAAACGATCCTGAAATATCCAATGAAATGCACAGGGCGATCCTGGACAATGCCGAACAGGTCACACAAAAACTGGAACTGCCATACAGGGTAGTGGAAGTCTGCACTGGAGACATGGGATTGGGCAAATACAAGATGTACGATATCGAATGCTGGATGCCCAGCCGAAATGCCTATGGGGAAACCCACTCCTGCTCAAACCTTCACGACTTTCAGGCACGACGACTGAATCTCAGATATCGGGATGCCGATGGAAAACTCAGGTATACTCACACGCTGAACAACACTGTGCTCGCATCTCCACGAATCCTGATTCCGTTACTCGAGAACAACCAGCAGGGTGATGGCAGCATCCGGATTCCTGAGGCGTTGCGGCCATATATGGGCGGAAGAGAAATTCTGGAAGCTGGGGATTAGATATTAAATCACCCTCCATTGAGGGGTGGCACATGGATTCTGAAGATAGCACCGGAAGAGATGTTCGTCGAACTGCGGCCGCCATCGGATACGACGCGGAGTCGGATTCTGCACCAAGGCTGCTCGCAAAGGGCCAGGGAGACCTCGCAGAAAGAATCATCGCAGTTGCAAAGCAGCACAACATTCCGATTCGTGAAGACCGCAACCTGGTTGCGCTTCTGTCACAACTGAATCTCAACCAGGAGATACCTTCGGAACTCTACCGTACCGTTGCAGAAATCCTTACCTTCATCTACAAAGCTAATGAGCGCTGGAAATCTCAAGAGAATTAATAAAGCGGGCGCCCTATCGGCGCCCGCTTTAAAAGTCCTCCCTGCCTTACCAATAGATCATCCTGCCAGAATTCGATCCACAACTCCAAGTGCCTGATTCACACAGTCTGGAATGCCCGCCCCCCTGTAAGCACTGCCCGTAAGGAAAAGACCAGGATAGGCTGATGCGCATTTCTCCATTTCATCAACCCTATCCAGATGTCCCACATCGTATTGTGGACGGCCTTTGTTCCACCGCCTGATTCTGTGGAAAATTGGATCTGCAGTAATATTCATCAACTCCGCCAATTCCTCCCGCACCACTTCGACCATTCTGTCATCGGGCAGGTCCACCATTTCCTCCTGGGAATCGCCGCCCAGAAACACCCGGATCAGTGTCCCGTTTCCGGGTGCCCTGTAATCCAGTTTGGTTGACATCCACGTGCATCCGGTAATCCTTCTGCCCTCTGTTTTCGGGACCAGGAAACCAAATCCCTCCAGGTCGTGCTGCTCGCCGATTTCGTCCTTCTGGTACGCCAGCGCAACAGTAGCAGAAGACACATATCGTATCCTGCCCAAATGATTCGCAAGTTCTGGTGCCATGTTTTTGACGATTTGGGCTGCGGCGTTTGCTGGTACGGCTAGCACAATGGCATCTGTCGACAACTTCCGGTCTCCGAGGTCGATCTGGTATCCTGGATCCTGATGGGATAGACCTTCGACCCGGCACCCGGCAACCAGCTCTCCCTTGAGCCGTTCCGTTAAAGTTTCAACAAGATCGCCCAATCCTCCTTTAAGCGTCTGGAACATGGGCGGCGGACCACCCTTTGCCTGGGGGCGGAGTTTTCTTGCAGCCTGCATCGCCCTGATCAAACTACCGTGTTTCTGTTCCATATCAGCGAATCGAGGAAATGTACTCAGGAGGCTCATCTGCTCAGGGTCCGCGCTGTGTATGCCGGCAAGCATGGGCCCTCCGATCTTGTCCACAGCCTCTTGACCCAGTCTGCGTCTAATGAATGACGCAATGCTTTCATCCCCGGTTTCCTTTCTCGCAGAGATGAACAGATCCATGCCCATCCGGATCTTGCCGGATAATGAAAAAAGTGGGGAAAGGGCAAATGGGAGAAATCGAGTGGGGATCAGAGTAAAGTCACTGGGAAATGGTACGAGCTTCCCATTCTGAACAAGAAAGGTCTTCTGGCGGTCACTATTTGTGCTGATCAGTTGGCTTTCCAGACCCAGATCCTTGCACAGCTGAATCCCCCAGGGCTTTTGCGTAAGGATAAGATCAGGCCCCCCCTCAATCGTGAATCCTTCCGTCCGTTCAGTCACGATCTTACCACCAAATTTAGGGGCAGCCTCG
>CAVOEZ010000260.1:0-6246 GCA_963694355.1 Latescibacteria bacterium UBA2968
ATTGTTGGGCTTCTTGCAGCGGAGAGCGGGATGTCGCGCCGGAGGATCAAGGATGCGATGCAGAAGGGGGCTGTCTGGCATACCGGCGCGAAGGGGACAAGGAGGGTTCGGCGGCAGAAGCAACTGAGTGCAGGTGACCAAGTCCACCTTTATTATGATGAGGATGTTCTGGGGGAGGAGCCGACACCACCTGAGTTGGTGTCGGATGAAGGCGCTTACTCTGTTTGGAACAAACCCTACGGGATGCGATCGCAGGGGTCGAAGTGGGGAGATCACTGTACGATTACCAGATGGGCAGAAGGAAATTTGAAGCCGTCTCGTCCAGCGTTCATCGTGCATCGGTTGGATAGGGCTGCATCGGGACTTATCCTGGTCGCTCACGAGAAGAAAATTGCGACCCGGTTGAGCAAGCTGTTCGAGACGCGGTCGATCGAGAAGAGATACCGGGTTCTGGTGCACGGAAAAATTGAGGAGACCGATACGCCGATTCTGATCGATCAGCCGATAGATGGGCGGGAGGCGAGGAGTCGGTATCAGACCCTGGGTTATGATGAGGCTGCCGAGCGGTCCGAAGTCGAGATCAAGATCGAGACTGGGCGAAAGCATCAGATCAGGATACACATGGCGTCGCTCGGGTTTCCAGTTGTTGGAGATCGGTTGTACGGCCGCCTGGATGACAGCGAGGATCTTCAGCTAAAAGCAGTTTCGCTCAGCTTTGTTTGTCCGGTAGAGAATCGGAGGAAGGTGTTTGAGATCGACCGTGGGTGGAGTGTCCGGAGGTAGGATGGAATCTGTTTACTTGAGGGCGAAAATGTGAGCCTTGTCTCTCGATACACCCTGCGCGGCCTGCGTCCGCTCCGGGCACTCGAGAAGACGGGGTGGGTTTTGTGGACAGCTAGAGGTGGAGGCAGATGGCATTCGAAACCACTTTGTGAATTGGAGAGCCTTGTCTCTCGATACACCCTGCGCGTCCTGCGGCCGCTCAGGGCACTCGAGAAAACGGGGTGGGTTTTGTGGACAGCTAGAGGTGGAGGCAGATGGCATTCGAAACCACTTTGTGAATTGGAGAGCCTTGTCTCTCGATACACCCTCCGCAGCCTTCGGCTGCTCCGGGCACTCGAGAAGACGGGGTGGGTTTTGTGGACAGCTAGAGGTGGAGGCAGATGGCATTCGAAACCACTTTGTGAATTGGTGAGCCTTGTCTCTCGATACACCCTGCGCAGCCTGCGGCCGCTCCGGGCACTCGAGAAGACGGGGTGGGTTTTGTAGACAGCTAGAGGTGGAGGCAGATGGCATTCGAAACCACTTTGTGAATTGGTGAGCCTTGTCTCTCGATACACCCTCCGCAGCCTTCGGCCGCTCCGGGCACTCGAGAAGACGGGGTGGGTTTTGTGGACAGCTAGAGGTGGAGGCAGATGGCATTCGAAACCACTTTGTGAATTGGTGAGCCTTGTCTCTCGATACGCCCTGCGCAGCCTGCGGCCGCTCCGGGCACTCGAGAGGACGGGGTGAGCTTTAGGGTGTGCAGGAGAACGCAGGCGGAGATCAGATGGGAGCGGGTGAGTTCTTATTACATTGGATCGGAGACATGATGCGCAAGCCGAATATTATCTTTATGCATTCGCACAATACCGGACGATACGTCCAGCCCTATGGGCATGCTGTACCCACACCAAATCTGCAGCGATTGGCTGAAGAGGGGGTGACCTTTCGGAACGCATTTGCCGCTGCACCGACCTGTTCACCTAGTCGCGCCGCTTTTCTGACCGGGCAATACCCTCACGAATCCGGTATGACAGGGCTCGCGCATCGTGGTTGGTCGCTCAAGGATACGCGCCAACATATTGTAAACACGCTTGGAGATTCGGGATACGATACCGTTCTTTGCGGCGTGGAGCATACTGCGCCCCACGGAGGCAATCAGGTGAATATGGTGGGGTATGGTCGGGTTCTGGAGGCGAAAGATTCCCACGCGGAGCACGTTGGCCCGGCCGCAGTCGAGTTCCTGAAAGAGAATCACGACCGCCCGTTCTTCATGTCTGTTGGCCTGATGGAGACCCATATTCCCTTCCCCGATCCGGAACCAGGTGAGCACCCGCAGGAAGATGCCAGATACGTGCGTGTTCCGAGGCCCCTGCCTGATCACCCGAGGGTGAGAGAAATGATGGCCGGGTTCAAGAGGTCCGCCAGGATTATGGACGACTGCTGGGGGCGGATTCTCGACACGCTTGACGAGACCGGGTTGGCCGAAAATACGGTGGTGTTTTGTTTTTCCGATCACGGTCTCCAGTTTGCGCTGAACATGTGCAATCTGACAGATCACGGGATGGCCGTTTATCTCGTCATCCGTGGCCCAGGCGGTTTTGAGGGCGGTCTGGTAGAGGAGGCTATGGTTTCGCTGATCGATCTGTTTCCCACAGCCTGCGAACTGGCCAAAGTGGATACTCCGCCGTGGCTCCGGGGCCGTTCAATAGGTCCAATGATCCGGGGCGAAGAGACCGAACACCACGATGCAGTGTTTGCGGAGGTGAATTTTCACGCAGCATACGAGCCGCAACGTTGCGTCCGTACCGCTCGGTACAAGTATATCAAGCGATTCGATGGCCGTGAATCGCCGGTGATGCCAAATGCAGATGATACGCTCTCAAAAGAGGTGCTTCTGGAGTACGGATGGGACGAGCAGCCTCGTATGCAGGAAATGCTATTTGATCTCGCTTTCGACCCTGATGAGACCCACAACCTGATCGATGATCCGAAAATGAAGCCCGTTGCGGAAGAGATGCGCGATCGATTGGAACGATGGATGCGTGAAACCGATGACCCCTTGCTTGCGGGCCCTGTACCTATACCCGAAGGGGCTACAGCGAATCATCCTGATCAGATGTCATGGAGGGAAGATGCGACCGTAACGGGATAGCATCCTCAGCAGGATTGCGGTTGGTTGGTGTAGAGGACGAGTTCTTGAAACCGAGTATCATCCATATAGAGGAGGATTGGTTATGGCAGAATTGACGAATGGCGTAAGTTGGTTCGCCGTGATTGCCGGCGCGATAGTTTCCTTTTTGATGGGATGGTTGTGGTATTCAGATAAACTGTTCGGTGTCAAGTGGGCCGAAGGCGTCGGCGTGGATCTTGGAAGCGCCTCCGGTATGCCTGTGGGAGCCATGGTTTCGCAGATCATCGGGCTCTTGCTAATGAGCTGGTTCGTTGGTGTTACTGCCGCCTCGAATGCGCTATTGACTGTGGTTCTGGCGACGGTCGCGTTCACCGTTCTGGCCTATTCAGGTGGGATGTTTGCGCACAAGTCGGGATACGCGAGAATGGTCGAGGCCGGCTACTGGATATTCAGTCTTGTAATTATGGTGATCTGCCAGGGTGTGATCCGGGGCTCTCAAGCTGCTGGATGATGACTGAAGATTCCTATAGGCATCGTTCACCAAGATTGACCCCGTAAAATTCCGCCGCTGCGCATGATTTGCGTGTGATTGTTGATACAAAAGCTTTGGCTGAAGGAAGCAAAGGAGAGAGACTATGACGATGGATCAGGTTTGGGTTTGGGCAGGACCAGGCAACAGCCTTGGCCCGTCGGTCTATGGCCTTGCGGGAACGGCAGAGTACTTCGGCGCGGATAGTGTGTGCTGTATGTGGTTGCCTTCCACGACGGAGGCGAGTGCCACACTGGACACGGTGACCGGATTTCAAAAGGTCGTTTGGGATCTGACATGCACCAGGTGGCAGCGTAAGTGGCATCGCCTTGAAGGCGAAGAGACAGATAGAATCGGTTTCTTTGAAGAGGACTCATGGAGCGCGGACCGAGGATTCGAGTCAAAGGAGGAGGCCGGAAAGATCGGCAAACTCTCCAAGACTTATCCAAACATTGCGGGCGGGATCCTGGATTACTCCTTCGGCGGATTCGCCCACAGAGGAGGAACACCTGCTCATCTCAAGGAGATCCACGATGCGCTCAAAGCGGAGAACCCGGACCTGAAACTTCACTGGATGAATTACACCACAGATGTGGATGAAAAATGGTCCGAGTATCTTCCCTACGTTGATGTCATCAGTCTTTGGGAGCCGTCGCTTGACAATCTTGACAAACTCGAAGATAGCGTGGACAGATGCGCTGAGGTGTTTCCCGGAAAATCCATTGTGCTCGGGCTATATATGGTGAATTACTGGGCTCGCGGCATGAAACCTGGTGAGACGGACGCGCTGCAGCATCACAGCGATTGGGCGCTGAGGCCACTCTCCTCGGATCTGCTCGAGCTGGAATTCGAGACGGGCGCACGCTTGCTCCGGGAGGGAAAGATCGACGGTATTACCATCCTTGCGGAGGCCCTGGTGGACAAGTTTCCGGAAACAGCGGGATGGATAAGAGACTTTGTCGAAAAAGAGCTGTCCACCTGATCGCAAATTGAATTCGACTCTTGTACAGGAGATCGATGAGCCTTGCCGATCGGAAGGCGTTGAGTCGGTGAGACGTGCAAAAAAACCAAATACCCAGCATCGGGAGGTGATTCGGTGAAACTGTCATGTCAGGAAGGGTTGGTATCGGGAAAGAATTTCGCAGAGAAACTCAGGAAACTGGAGGCCTATGGATTCGAGGGTGTAGAGCTTGCAGGTGCGCGACTGAATGATGAGGCTGGATTGGCCGAACGCAGGTCAGCGCTGAAGGACAGCCCCGTGAAGGCTTCCTCCATATGTGGCGGATTCGAGGCTGAAATGGTGCATCCCGATCCAAAGCGCCGGAGCGCCTGCGCCGATATTCTGAAGCGGTATCTCGACATCGCTGCAGAACTTGGTGCGGTTGGGCCTATTTCAGTCCCTATTTTTAATCGGAATGATCGCATACCCGATCTGTCACCCTGGAAGACACAGCACGAAGCTGAAATCGAATTGCTGAAGTGTGTGCTCGAGGATCTTGCCCGGCATGCCGAGGGTGCGGGTGTGAGTCTGCTGCTGGAGCCGCTCAACCGATACGAATCCAACGCCCTGAAAGACGTTGAGGAGGCGGCAGAACTATGCCGCGAAGTGGGCGGCAGCGGCGTTCGCGTGATGGCCGATTTCTTTCATATGCATATCGAGCAACCGGATACGCCAGAAAGTTTTGCTGCCATCGGAGACGTTCTGGGTCACGTGCACCTGGCGGACAATACCCGCAAAGAGCCAGGGTCGGGCGATATCAGTTTTACAGCAGGATTCAAGGTCTTGAAAGAAGTCGGTTTCCAGGGGTACATGGCATTCGAGTGCGGGTTGACCGACAAGAGCGAAATCGCCCTTCCAAAGTCTGTCGAGTATCTCAAGATATGTCTTTCAGAGGCTTGATGGTTCGGGCATTCAAACCAGCACTCCGGAGTGAACAATGGCGAATGATCAGAAGGTCAAGGTGGGGTTCATCGGTGCGGGCAATATTGCGCGTGGTGGCCATCTCAAACACCTTTCGCAATGGGATGATGTAGAACTGGTGGGCATCTGTGATGTGAATGCAGAAGCCGCTGAACGGGCGGTGGGCGATTTTGGTGGAACAGCCTACACGGACGCAGAAACAATGCTGGACGAGGTCTCGCTTGACGCGGTTTATGTTTGTCTGCCTCCATTTGCACACACCAACCAGGAGATCCTCGCAGCGGAGCGAGGGGTGGCGGTATTCGTTGAAAAACCGTTGGCTGCCAATTTGGAGAAGGCCGTGGAAATAAATACCGCGATCGAGAAGGCAGGGGTGGTCAGCGCGGTCGGCTACAACTGGCGAAGCACGGCGATCACGAAGGTCGCTCGAGAGCGAATGTCCGGCAAGCGCGTATCGGCCGTGTTTGCCTACTGGATCGGTGGATTCCCTGGTGTGATGTGGTGGCGACAGCAGGCGCAGAGCGGCGGGCAGATGAATGAACAGGCTACGCACGTTGTGGACATCGCGCGGCACCTGATCGATTCCAAGGCGATCAAGGTTTACGCCCAGGGTGCGAAGGGCGTTGGATCTGAAAAGTGGGACAAGCACGACGTCTGCGATCATATCATCGCCACCATTACTTTTGAAAATGGAGCAGTGCTGTGCACAGGGACAGGTCACTTGGCGCCAGGCGGTTTTCGTACGGGTGTGGATTTCCTGCTGGATGATCTGGCTGTAACCCACAACAACAGCGAACTGATCGTGAAGACGCCGGGTCACGAGGAGCGGATTCAGAACAAGAACAAGCCTTACGAAGAAGAAGATCGCGTATTTCTGGAGGCCGTGCGGTCCAATGACAA
>CAVOEZ010000261.1:0-6224 GCA_963694355.1 Latescibacteria bacterium UBA2968
TTTCCATTTTTTACCACAAGCCACGCCCAGCCGCTGCCGAACCGGGTGGTAGCCGCTTTGGTCCACTGTTCGTGTCCGGCTTCCATCGATCCAAAAGATGAGGCGATTGCGTCTGCCAGCTCGCCACTCGGTTCTCCCGCGCCATCGGGCGTCATCACGGTCCAGAAAAGGCTGTGATTGGCGTGACCCCCACCGTTGTTCCTGACCGCCGTGCGAATATCCTCGGGCACGCTGTCGAGATCGCTGATCAGATCTTCGACGCTTTTTGCTTGCAGATCAGCGTGTCCCTCCAACGCATTGTTCAGATTGGTCACGTAGGCGTTATGGTGCTTGCCGTGATGAATCTCCATGGTCTGCAGGTCAACGTGGGGCTCGAGTGCATTGTGTGCATACGGCAAGTCGGGGAGTTGATGGTCCATTAGATCTATCTCCTTATTTAAGATGATTGAACTCCTGATACTTACGCTCAAAATATTGCAATTACAGAAAAAAATATAACGAACTACCCAGACAACGTCAAGTCTTTTCGCCCCATCCTTACCTATAACAAAAACTTATACTTACACGAAATTTTGCCGGTTCGAATTTGCCGCCGGATTCAGTATGAGGTTGTCAATTAATCTCGCATTTCCGAATCTGACAGCCAAGGCCAGCAGGACTGTTCCGGTAAGTTGCTCCACAGGCTGGAATTCGGCTGGATCGACCGCGGATATATATTCCACATCCGCTCTGGGTTTTGAGCGGACCTTCTGTTTTATGGCACCCAACACTGCCTTGACCTCTTTTTCGCCGGCGCAAACCATCTCACGAGCCTCCTGCAAGGCCTGAAAGAGTACTGCAGCCTGCTGCCGCTCCTGGGGATCCAGATAGGTATTTCTGGAGCTTTTTGCCAGCCCGTCCACTTCCCGCACTGTGGGCGCAGACACGATTTCCACGCCCATGTTCAAATCCTGAACCATCCTTCTGATAATGCCAAGCTGCTGGGCGTCCTTTTGTCCGAAAACGGCGAAATGCGGAATTACGGCATTGAAAAGCTTGGCTACAATGGTAGCCACGCCTTCGAAATGTCCAGGTCGCCGGGCGCCACAGAGATGTTCCGACAATTTCCCAACCGTGATGCTGGTCCTGGAACCTAGAGGATACATTTCGTGGGCTGTGGGTGCAAATACTATAGTGCCGCCAGACGAATTCACGACCTCCAAATCCCTATCAAAGCTGGTAGGATAGGATTTGAAGTCCTCCTTTGGGCCAAACTGTGTTGGATTGACGAAAAGGCTCACCACAACCTGATCTGCCCGACGGGCGGCCTGTTGAATCAACGAGCAATGGCCTTCGTGTAAATAGCCCATGGTCGGGACCAGCCCGATTCGCTTTTGCCTGGTCCGGAATCCTTCAGCCGCCTGCTGCATCTGGCGCACGGACCGGATGACCTTCGGATGTGGCATCATATCCCTCGGAATTGAAAATGCCCGGTTCCCTGTGTGTTCACCCCAAGGGGGTCTTGGAAGGGTCCGGGCACGACTTGGCTGTGCATGCTCTTACTTGAGCAGGTCTTCGAATTTCCTCAATTCTTCAGTCTTGATCAGATACCTGTGTTCCTTGCCCGGATACTGGCGAGTCTTCACGTCCGACACATAGGCCGAGAATGCGCGCGTGACTGAATCGGAAACGTCCGCATATGTTTTGGAGTATCTGAAAGTATAATCGTTCAAACCCAGCAGGTCAGGCGAAACCAGGACTTGACCGTCGCAACCCCGTCCCGACCCGATCCCAACCGTTGGTATGCTCAGACGATCAGTAACCATCCTTGCGATTCTTTCCGGCACACATTCGAGAACAATGGCAAATGCGCCCTCCTTCTCCAACGCCAGCGAACCCTCGAGTAGAGAAATCGCTTCGCTCGCACGGTCACCATAGACCCGCCTGCTGCCTTCACGGGTCTGAGGGGTATGCCCGAGGTGACCCACTACAGGGATTCCCCTGGAAATAATCCTGGAAATAGACTTGAGCACGCGTACGTCCCCTTCAAGCTTAACGGCCTCCGCGCCCGCATCCACCAACCGCATGGAATTGGCAACCGCGTCTTCTGGAGAATCGTATGACCCATATGGTAAATCAGATAATAACAGTGCCTTGCACACACCACGACGGGCCGCACGGGTATGATGAAGCATATCCTCCATGGTCACCTGTTGAGGCCCCTCGTAACCAAGAATATTGATGCCGACCGAATCGCCAACGAGGAGTACATCTACACCAACTGCATCCTGTAGCAGCGCGGTGGGGTAGTCATAACAAGTGAGCATGGCTATCGGCTCAGCCTGCCCCTTCATCTCTTTTAATGTTTCCGGTGCTACTCTCGATCCCATGCATTCGCTCCACAACCCGGGGACTGGGCCTGAATCGGCCTTGCAGTGTTAAACATTCAGGTGCATTGGTCGGTAATATCTTGTCCCTGCAGGAGGAGAAAGCACCTGTTTTAGCAACGCATCCAAATCCTCGGCACGATTGACGAAATCAACCTCGGAAACGTTGACCATCAGCAGCGGGGTTTCAGAATAGTGGAAAAAGAAATGTGTGTACGCATCCACCAACCGTCTGAGATAATCCTCCGTCATCAGCCTTTCATACACAGCTGCGCTTCGGTCGACGCGATCTCTTATGTTCTCGAACGAATTCTGGAGGTAAATCACCAGATCCGGACGGGGTACGCTTTGCTGCAGGTTCTCTGCCATCCGCTCGTAAAGCATCAGTTCGTCGTCGCCCAGAATGGTATGCGCATAGATCGCACTGCGAGCAAAGAGATAGTTCGTTACGATAGTTGACTCGAAGAGATCCCTCTGGTGCAGGTTTTGTTGCTGACGATATCGATTCAGCATGAAAAAAGCCTGCGTCTGAAACGCGTAGTGTGCAGGTTCTTCATAAAAGAGCGGGAGGAAGGGGTTCTCCTCGGCGTCTTCGAGAATCAGCCTGGCAGCCAAACGCTCCCCGAGCAGTTTGGCCAGTTCTGTTTTGCCAACAAAAGGAACGCCTTCTATCGCAATGTACTTAACAGACACGAAAAACCTGCCTCACTTTGAGTCTGGCATCAGAGAAATACCCTCAACCACCTCGTAGGCCTGGCTGGACCCAAGTGACCTCAGAAGGTCGGCGAAAGATCGGTTCAAAATGGGGTGCCGTGCGTTGGGTGCCAAATCACACAAAGGCGCAAGCACAAAAGAACGTTCGGTAAGGTGAGGGTGGGGCACTCGAAGACCTTCTTCCTCGACTATGGCGGCCCCATAGAGCAACACATCCAGATCCAGCAGTCTGGGACCCCACTTTTCCTCTCGGATTCTCCCGAAACGGAGCTCAGTCGCAAGAAGATGATTCAGCAGGGCTCGGGCATCCCACGCGGTCCGGATGTGCAGGACCCCATTCAGGAAGTCGGGTTGATCGTGGTATCCAACAGGTTCTGTTCTGTAGAGACGCGAAACGGCGATAATTTTAACGGCATCGACAAGGAACCGGGTGGCATCCCTTAAAGTCTTCACAGGATCACCCAGATTTGCGCCAATACCGATAAACGCCTCAGTCACTCAGAATCCCCGATTTACCTCTACTTCAATACCATCGAAATAACCTGAAAGTGGCGGATTGGGCTTGCGCACCCGAACCACCAGGCGGTCGAGACCCAGTTCATCTTGAAGCACTTCGGCGATCCGATCAGCGAGCGCCTCCACAAGCCCGAAACGCTCTTCTGTTACCACCTGCCTGGTGATTTCATAAACTTTGGGGTAGTCAAGAACCCCAACCCCGGATCCGTGAGCATACCCGCGAAAATTTCCAAAAATCTCGACATCCACCTCAAAACGTTGACCCAACCGGGCCTCTTCAGGCAATAGACCGTGGTGAGCGAAGAAGGTCATATTTTTCAGACGCAGGACATCATCAGCCATCTCAGCACCTAATACTTTCATCATTTGGGGGCATAAGTCAAGGACAATCCCGGAGCCAAAATCGTCCTCCTGACTACCGCTAAAATCACAGGATAGAAGGTTTCGTTAAACAACTTGACAGGCTGCGAAATGACACATATTGTTGGAAAATGCAAAGTGCTTCACTTGAACGGATGGAGCCCTTTCGTCGGACGAAAGGGCAGCTTTTCAACACGGGCACATCGCCCATCCTCAAGTCGAATCTGCTGACCTTCGGTCTGGTAACCACGTCTGATCGAAGCCATTCCCGAGATTCGTCCATTGTGGATCGAGACTACGCTACTGGTTGTCCAACCAACTTGCTTCCCATCTACGGATAACCGGATATTGGCTTCCAAAGGGGTATCTCCCTCGCTGGACAAACCACAGAGATACCGGCGCGGCTTCCCCAGATTCTGCATTTTTGCCAGGGCCTCCTGGCCAATAAAACATCCTTTGGCAAAATCAACGGCAGATGGGATGCCTGCTTCCTGAGGCATGACTCGCTCATCGATATCCAGGCCGTATTTTGGGATACCTGCCTCGACCCTTAGTATCTCGATTGCCTCGAGTCCCACAGGGATGGCACCTGAATCTTCCAGGGCCGGCCAGACTGTTGATGCTGCCTCTCTCGTTACCCAGACTTCGTAACCCTGCTCACCTGTGAAACTATGGCATATCACCAACAGCGAAACGCTCTCGAAGTCGATTGTTACGGATTCAAAAGGGAGCAGTTCACCTGGAAGCTGTCCGAACGAATCGCCAATAACCTGTTTCGCATTCGGCCCTTGTACGCCGATGATCGCGAATTGTTCCGAAACATCCTCCAGGGCCACGTCATCTGCGATAAGGAATTTGTCCAGAACGCTCATCAGCTTCTGCTGAATCCCGGGTTCTGTTTCAAGCAGGAATGCGTCATCAAGACAGTAGAGATTTAGATCTGTCAGAGTATGGCCCTGCGGGGTGGTCGTCACAGTGTGGTTGCCTTGGCCAGGAACAAGGGCCTCTACGGTGTTTGTCAACATACCATGCAGAAATCTTACACGATCGGATCCTGTTACCTTTAACTTTCCCATTGCGGACCTGTCGATTAATCCCGCAGAGTTTAACACAGCGCGGTATTCAGCCTCGACATCGCCATAATTGGCCACTACCGTGCCACCTTCGGAGTATGTAGCACGATGGTCTTTATGAATATTGCCCTTTTGGACATCGGTCATGTTCAGCCTCCAGAAATACCTGTTATCGAACCATACCTAATATAACCGGTTCACACCAATTATTCCAGAATACTAATGAAATACACCTTCCAGTCTATGACCTCTCAATCTATGACCTCTCAAGTGGTAAAGAGTTGAATGACAAAATCGCATCTGGTCATATCGACCCTGCTAGCCCTTGGTTGCGGATTCGGAGGGGGCCTGGACCCCGGGCCTCCTGATGGCACGGGGATCAAGGGTACACTGATCTTCAATGGCGCCTGGCCACCAGAAACCGCAGATGTGGCGGTGGCCGTCTACCAGAGACGACCTCAATCGCTTGCCGATTTCTTCTCGATCGCAGGCTGGGACACCACAGTAGCCCTGGGCGTTACACGCTTTGAATACTTCGTTCCCCTGGAGAGCCCCGGAAGTTACGAGTGGGTGGTCGTCGCCTGGCGTCCACAAGGTGGCTTTTGGAACTTCTCTTCGTTGCTTGGGTGTTATCACGTCGGGAACGACACATTGCCGACACCCGTGCAGGTAACCATCGGTGAGACCGTCAAAAATGTCGATATACAAAATTACTTCGATCTTGTTCAGGGCGTTGACCGGCCTGATCGTGAAATCTGTACCGGTTTTCTGCCTCTTCTTCCTGCAGGCCTCAAGCCTGTGGGGTTCGGGCGGAACGATCTCAGGCCGGGTAACCGACGCTGAGACAGGCGAAACACTCCCTGGCGCAAGTGTGGTTGTTCTGGGCACCGAACTGGGTGTCGAATCCGGAGAAGACGGGGAATTCCGGCTGGCAGGCCTTCCTCTTGGTCGTTATGGTCTCTCCATTTCGATGTTGGGGTATGCCGCCTACTTCGAAAAGAATCTGAACCTGGAAATCACAGGAATTCACCTGGACATCGGCCTTTTACCCAGTCCTTTGGAACTGCCTGCCCTGATCGTCTCCGCAACAAAGCGTCCCCGAAGTTTCGTAGACGCATCCACAAGTGTCGCTGTCCTGGGTGGCGACGAAATACTCGAACACAATTCGGTATCTCTGGACGAATCACTCGACTAT